>NZ_JALXVO010000024.1:0-67563 GCF_025151705.1 Paenibacillus sp. p3-SID1389
GCGGCACCACTTGCAGCAGCGGTGCCGCCGGCGGCGCCCCGGGCCCTGCCGTAAGCTTCACCCTGGCCGTGCCTTCATGGACCGCACTAGCAATCCCCGCACGCCCGTGTTGCTCGACTCCTCCTTTTCCACGTTCTTCACTTAACTCCGTCGCTTGTTCCAATTTCGGTTGAACCTTCATCATAGATACGGGCGCCGGCTTCTTCGTCGCATTCGCCCCGTCATCCCTTAAAGGCTGGCTCACGGCCTGATGACTTATGGGAAGATGGCTGCTTTCTTTTTGGCTTTGCTTGACCTCTCGACGAGGTGCCACATTGACTTTGACTGCTTGAGATCGTTCCTGCATCGATGGATTCCCCCCGCCCTCATCATGCTGCCTTCCTAACGAGCTAGTAACCTAGCTTTCTGCCCTTATATCGTTTGCCCGCTATACTTATAGATATGAGTTTTGAGGGATTGCTAGAACAGTAAAAAGACCCGATTTCTCGGGTCCCTTGCAAAAGCTTCTAGATTTTATAGAAACGATCAACCTTGGTCTTCCATCTTGTTCAGAAACGGAGCCGTCTTCTTATAGGTTTCGCCCCATTCCTTCATTTGGATAATGATCGGAATTAAGGTTTTGCCAAATTCCGTTAAGGAATACTCCACCTTCGGAGGGACCTGGTGATATACCTCGCGATGAACGACGCCATCCTCCTCCAGTTCGCGAAGCTGCAGCGTCAACATCCGTTGGGTAATCCCGGGGCAAATTCTGCGAAATTCGTTGAATCGAATCGGCCCGTTCATCAAATGATATAACAAGACCCCTTTCCATTTGCCGCCAATCACATCCAGCGTAAACTCTACCGGGCAGGCTTCATCGTTGGGACAAAAGCCATAACCGCTCTTGCGATTGCGCATTGCTGCATCCCTCCACAATAGTATACAAACGTGTACTACATAACATTAATGTGCGTACTTCCCATTTTAGTGCATTACATTTACATTAACAATAGAAAAGGAGGAGGTATACTATGGCGAATCAAACCATGAAAGCCGTTGGATTCTATAACTATTTGCCCATCGATCACCCGGAGAGCTTGTTGGATCTCGAGATCGACCGACCTGTTCCAACCGGTAGAGATTTGCTGGTCAAGGTTCACGCGATCTCCGTCAATCCCGTCGACACGAAGGTGCGAAAGCCCAAAAGTAAAGTGGAGTCTTCCCCCCGAGTAATCGGTTGGGACGTTGCAGGCATCGTTGAAGAAGTGGGGCCGGACGTGACCTTGTTTAAGCCGGGGGACGCCGTGTATTATGCCGGCAGCATCACCCGTCCTGGAGGGAACAGCGAATTCCACCTGGTTGACGAACGGATCGTTGGCCGCAAACCTGCTTCCCTGGATTTCGCCGAGGCAGCCGCTCTCCCATTAACCGCAATTACCGCATGGGAAGTATTGTATGATCGCTTAGGCATCTCCAAAGACGCCAACCAGAATGCCGGAAAAACCATTCTGATCATAGGCGCTGCTGGAGGTGTAGGCTCTATCGCCACACAACTGGCCAAGCATGCCGGACTTACGGTGATCGGCACGGCTTCCCGTCCTGAATCGGTGAAATGGGTGAAGGAGCTTGGTGCCGATGAGGTCATCAATCACTTTGAACCTTTTGTTCCCCAACTCCAAGCGCTGGGGTATGAACATGTTGACTATATCTTTTGCTTGAATACCGCAGAAAAACACTGGAAGAACATGGGGGCGGCATCACCCTGTTGCAGCAGAAAAGCGTCTCCTTCGTGTATGAGCTGATGTTCACCCGCCCGATGTTCCATACAGAGGATATGATTGAGCAGCACCATCTGCTGAACGCTCTAGCTGATTTGATCGATCAAGGGGTGATCCGCACGACAGCTGCGGAAAAGCTATCCCCCATCAACGCCGCCAATCTCCGCAAAGCCCATGCGCTCATCGAGACCGGAAGAACGATTGGCAAAGTGGTGCTGGAGCATTTCAGCTAAAGAAAAAACCATGCCGACGGCATGGTTTATCTTACATCTATGAACTTCACCTTAAGCCCAAGAGGGCTGAATTTTCAATACCGGGATTTCCTCTTTGGCAGCAGCCGATACTTTCTCGGTTTCCGGAGCGGTCTCTTCGACCGAAATGCGCCAAATGTCCGCGCCCAGGCCGGACAGCTTCTCGGCCAAATCCACATATCCCCGGTCAATATGATGCGTACCGCTGACTTCTGTCGTCCCGTCCGCTGCCAGTCCTGCCAAGATCAGTGCCGCTCCGGCACGAAGGTCGGTGGCGCAAACCTTAGCTCCGCTGAGCTTATTGCTCCCGGAGATAATCGCGCTGCGTCCTTCCACCTTAATGTCGGCATTCATTAAACGGAACTGATCCACGTGCATAAAGCGGTTTTCAAATACCGTCTCGGTAATGACACTAGCTCCTTCAGATACAAGCAGCAGCGCCATCATTTGCGCTTGCATATCGGTTGGGAAGCCCGGATACGGCAACGTTTTAACATCCACCGCTTTCAGCGGTTTGTCTGCAATCACACGTACTCCGTTCTCCTGTACTTCCACGGTAACGCCCATTTCCTCAAGCTTGGAAATGACCGGTCCCAAGTGATCGGCAATCGCACCTTCAACAAAGACGTTCCCACCGGTAATGGCCGCAGCGACCATAAACGTACCCGCCTCGATCCGGTCCGGGATCACCGTATGCTCGCATCCACGCAACCGTTCGACGCCTTCAATCCGAATCATGCCCGTTCCCGCTCCGCGGACAACGGCTCCCATACTGTTCAAGTAGTTCGCCAAATCAACGATTTCCGGCTCTTTGGCCGCATTTTCAATAATGGTCGTGCCTTCCGCCAAGGTTGCCGCCATCATAATGTTCTCCGTTGCACCTACGCTGGCAACGTCCAAATAAATCTTGGCTCCGCGGAGGCGGCCGTTCGTCTTGGCTTCGATAAACCCGTGGCCGAGGGTGATCTCTGCACCCATCGCTTCGAAGCCCTTCAGATGCTGGTCAATCGGTCTGGTCCCGATCGCGCAGCCACCCGGGAGGGAAATCCGGGTGAATCCCATTCTTGTTAACAACGGACCCATGACAAGAAAAGACGCCCGCATCTTTCGCACCCATTCATAAGGCGCCTCGCAAGAAGCGATTTGCCGCGCATCAACAGTAATGACCTCTCGGTCATAGGTAACGGCTGCTCCTAGCGACTCTAACACTTTATTAATGGTCATTACATCGTCAAGAGGGGGCGCATCGCGAATGACGCTGACTCCTTCTTCACCCAGTAAAGACGCTGCAATGATCGGTAGCACTGAATTTTTAGCACCGCTGACTTTTACGTTCCCGGCCAAAACATTGCCACCGCGGACGATAAATTTGCTCATCATGGTTCCCTCCGCGCGTTCATTTTCACTTTTTTTCCCGATTTGGAAAAAGATTTACCTGGTTCATTCCCTAAATTTCATCATATCACCGGTCATTTAAGGCACACAAGGCTCCAATCTTGTCGAAAAAGCGTGTTTTGGCACAGAAATCGCTTCTTGCCCCGATTATGGACATGCTCTCGAGTTGTAGTCCTTATTCACCATTGTTGACACAATGAAATGATGTTATTCGACAATTTCCTTCCTGATCTGTCTGTAGACGAACCCCACAAACACTCAGTTTAATGCTCAAAACATATACTTCAGCATTTGGGTATATTGCCAATAATCCATAATAAAAGCGGCTACGAAACGGCCTAATACGATCGCCAACAGCAGGTGCAGCAGCTTGCCCTGCGGGCTCTTAGGGTGCCGGATCAATAAATCCAGCTTCAAGTTCTGCAGCGCCCACCATGACAGCACCACACAGGCCAAGGAGACGAGGATCGCTGTCAAGCCGTTTACACCAACCGAAGCCGCTACCTGGTCGACGGGATTCATAATAAATCCTCCATCACGTTTATATTTATGCAGCAAGTACCTAAACGGTTAATCTTCCCCTTTGACGCTGACACATCAATCCAAGTTGCACAGGGACGTATTTATATATCGGTTACTATCCTGTAAAAATATAGACCTTATATATCATACTTGGCATCGCCGTAATAATCCAGCTTTTCTTTGTAATGCAAAGGCTTCCAACGGCATCTATTACCAAAATATCATTCTGACGTCATTCTGAAAGAAAAAACAGGCACCTCAAGAGGTGCCCGTTATTTTGCAGTCTATTGCTGTTTGCGGCTGCTGACCACGTTAATCCGGGTCACCGCCCGTTGCAGCGCCAGCTCTGCGCGGCGATGATCGATACGGTCCTGGTTGCTGCGATTCGCCAATCGGCGTTCCGCACGCTCACGTGCCGCGATGGCCCGCTCCAGGTCGATCTCTTCCGGCAGCTCTGCACTTTCGGCAAGCACGATCACCTTATCGCCCTGTACTTCGATGAATCCGCCGTGTACGGCGATATACGTCTCTTCCTTGCCGGTTTTCGCAACCACCGGAGCAACTTGCAGCGGAGTCACGAGCGGGATATGGCCCCGCAAAACGCCAAACTCCCCTTCAACGCCGCGGACCGTTAAGCTGTCAACCTCTTTCGAGAACACCACATGCTCCGGCGTAACAATTTCCAATAAAAAGGTGCTCAAGTTTTATCCCTCCTGTTCGTGGGACAGTTCATTTCTGAAGCATCCGGATTCGGCTTCGAATTACAGCGTTTTGGCCTTTTCGACAGCTTCTTCAATCGTTCCTACGAACAGGAACGCCGCTTCCGGAAGGTCGTCATGCTTGCCTTCCAAAATTTCTTTGAAGCTGCGGACCGTCTCGGCGATCGGCACATACTTCCCTTTAATCCCCGTAAACTGCTCAGCCACGTGGAATGGCTGCGACAGGAAGCGTTCGATTTTCCGAGCACGGGCAACGAGTGTTTTATCGTCGTCGGACAATTCATCCATACCAAGGATCGCGATAATATCCTGCAGTTCTTTATAACGAGCCAAGATTTGTTTTACGCCTTGGGCTACGGCATAGTGCTCTTCGCCCACGATCTCCGGCGTCAGAATCCGCGAGCTGGAAGCCAGCGGGTCCACGGCCGGGAAGATCCCTTTCTCGGAAATTTTCCGCTCCAAGTTCGTCGTTGCGTCCAAGTGAGCAAACGTCGTAGCCGGAGCCGGGTCCGTATAGTCGTCCGCAGGGACGTAGATCGCTTGAATCGAGGTAACGGAACCTTTCTTCGTCGAAGTGATCCGTTCTTGCAATTGACCCATTTCAGTTGCCAGCGTCGGCTGGTAACCTACTGCGGAAGGCATCCGTCCGAGCAACGCGGAAACCTCAGAACCCGCTTGCGTAAACCGGAAGATGTTGTCGATGAAGAGCAATACGTCGCGGCCTTCTTGGTCGCGGAAGTATTCCGCCATCGTCAGACCCGTCAAGGCAACGCGCAAACGTGCACCTGGCGGTTCGTTCATTTGTCCGAAGACCATCGCCGTTTTCTCGATAACGCCGGATTCCGTCATTTCCATGTAAAGGTCGTTCCCTTCACGGGTACGTTCCCCTACGCCGGCAAATACGGAGATCCCGCCGTGTTCTTGCGCGATGTTATGGATCAATTCCTGAATTGTAACGGTTTTACCTACGCCGGCACCACCGAACAAGCCGATTTTACCGCCTTTGGCATACGGCGCCAGCAGGTCGATAACCTTGATCCCGGTTTCCAGCATTTCCGCTTGCGTCGACAGATCTTCGAACTTCGGCGGTTCGCGGTGGATCGGGTATCTCAATTCGCTGTTGGCTTCGCCTTTGTTATCAATCGGCTCACCCAGCACGTTAAATACGCGGCTCAATGTCGCCGAACCGACTGGAACCGAAATCGGCGCTCCTAAGTCGATTGCTTCCGTACCGCGCACAAGGCCGTCTGTCGAGGCCATTGCGATACAACGAACGAGGTTATCGCCCAGATGATTGGAAGCTTCCAGAACCAAAGCAGACTGGCCGTCTTGCTTCTCAATTTTAATTGCGTTATAGATTTCCGGGAGTTGACCGCGCTCAAATTCGATGTCAACAACCGGACCCATTACGCTGACAACGCGTCCTTTGTTCATCTTCGTTTCCCTCCTAAAATTGCTGCCCGGAACGATCAGCCTTGTGCGTTAGCTCCGGCCACGATCTCCGTAATTTCTTGCGTAATCGCCGCTTGACGAGCGCGGTTGTACGTCAGGGTAAGTTCATTAATCATCTTCGTCGCGTTTTTGGTCGCGCTGCCCATCGCAGTCATTTTCGCACCAAGCTCACTGGCTTTACCGTCAAGAAGCGCACCAAAGATCAACGTTTCGGCATATTTCGGAAGAAGCACTTCTAATACGCCTTCCGGCGAAGGTTCATACTCATAGCTGCTGACCGGCGCCTCGCTCTCCACCGAATCAAAGGGGAGAAGGCGCTCCACGGTTGGCAGTTGGGTAATCGCATTGATGAACCGGTTATAGCAAATGTAAATTTCGTCGAATCGTTCGGTTTCGAAGCCTTGCACCGCTGCATAGGTCAACGACTTAATATCCGCAAATCTCGGAGAGTCCGAAAGCTCAGTCACTTCATGGACAACCGGATAATTGCGGCGTTTGAAATAGTCTCTGCCTTTGCGGCCGATAACGAATAGTTCGTATTCCGAAGTCGAGGCATGGCGAGAACGGATCAAATCCGTTACTTTCCGCAAAATATTCGCGTTATATCCGCCAACCAATCCGCCGTCAGACGTGATCACGATATAAGCGGTCCGTTTAACCGGACGCGACACGAGCATCGGGTGGCTGACGCCCTGAGAGGCAGCCGCGATGCTGGATACCACCTCTTTCAGCTTCTCCGAGTAAGGCCGAGCAGCTTGCGCTCTCTCCTGCGCTTTCCGCAGCTTCGCCGAGGCTACCATTTCCATCGCTTTGGTGATTTGCCGGGTGTTCTGAACGCTTTTAATCTGACGCTTGATTTCGCGCATCCCTTTTGCCATGATTTCACCACCTTAAAGTTTTGGCGAAGCCAAAACTAACTTCGTAAGCATGAGCTTAACTTTGGCAGAGCCAAAGTATTTTTACACAAAGGCGTAAACCGGCATTGCGCTTAGCCAAGGCCGGTTTGCCGCAAGAACATTCTTATGCCGTAGTCGCGAAACCGCGTTTGAATTGCTCAATAACTTCTTTCAGCTTCGTTTCGTTCTCTGGCGTCAGATCCTTGGTGTCGCGGATCGACTGCAGAACGTCGTCATGCTGATTTTGGATAAAGGACAGGAATTCCGCTTCGAAGCGGCGAACGTCCGCCAATGGAATATCATCCAGATAACCTTTGACTGCGGTATACAAGCTGACTACTTGCAACTCAACAGCCAACGGTTGGTTGACGCCTTGCTTCAGGATTTCCATCATGCGCGAACCGCGGGTCAACCGGGCTTGCGTCGATTTGTCCAGATCGGAACCGAACTGGGAGAACGCTTGAAGCTCGCGGTATTGGGCGAGGTCCAGACGCAGGGTACCGGCAACCTTCTTCATTGCCTTGATTTGCGCGGAGCCGCCGACCCGGGATACGGAGATACCCACGTTAACCGCTGGACGTTGACCGGAGTAGAACAGGTCGGACTCCAGGAAGATCTGACCGTCGGTAATGGAAATGACGTTCGTTGGAATGTACGCCGATACGTCGGAAGCTTGCGTTTCGATAAACGGAAGCGCCGTGATCGATCCGCCGCCAAGCTCGTCGCTCAGTTTGGCTGCACGTTCCAGCAGACGGGAGTGCAAGTAGAAGACGTCACCCGGATACGCTTCGCGGCCCGGAGGACGACGGAGCAGCAAGGAAAGTTCGCGGTAAGCTGCTGCTTGTTTCGACAAGTCGTCATAGATAATCAGCACATGCTCGCCTTTGTACATAAAGTACTCCGCCATAGCTACGCCGGCATAAGGAGCAATGTAGAGAAGCGGTGCCGGTTCCGAAGCGGAAGCCGATACCACGATCGTATAATCGAGTGCACCATGGCGACGAAGCGTTTCAACAACGCTAACAACGGTCGATTGCTTCTGACCGATCGCTACGTAAATACATTTCACGCCGTTGCCTTTTTGGTTGATGATCGTATCGATGGCAATCGCCGTTTTACCGGTTTGACGGTCACCGATGATGAGCTCCCGTTGGCCGCGGCCGATCGGAACCATCGAGTCGATTGCTTTAATCCCGGTTTGCATCGGTTCATGAACCGATTTCCGGTCGATAACGCCCGGAGCGTTATTTTCTACTGGACGGAATTCCGTCGTTTCAATAGGTCCTTTACCGTCGATCGGTTGACCCAGCGGGTTCACAACGCGACCCAGCAAAGCTTCGCCTACAGGAACCTGCATGATTTGGCCGGTCCGTTTCACTTGATCGCCTTCGCGGATTTCGCTGTAAGGGCCGAGGATTACGACACCCACATTGCTCTCTTCCAGGTTAAGAGCAAGACCAAAAATGCCATTTTCAAACTCGAGCAGCTCGTTCGCCATAGCGTTCTCAAGCCCGTGAACACGGGCGATACCGTCACCAACTTGAATAACGGTGCCGACTTCAGCTACTTCGATTTCCGATTTATATTGTTCGATCTGACTTTTAATCAGTGTACTGATCTCTTCAGGTCTGATACTCAAGTGTTTCACCCCTATCTACAGTGCTTGTCTTCGAAAAGACTTTTCGAGCCGTTCCAATTTCCCGGCCAAGCTTCCATCGTACAACGTGTCGCCAATTCGTACTTTCATCCCGCCAAGCAACGATTTGTCAATCACGTTCTCGACGCGAATCTTCTTATTTAAGAGGGCGCCGAACTCCGCAGCAACCTGCTGCTTCTCCTCTTCGCTGAGCGGATAAGTCGTCGTCACCAACGCGTTGGCAAGTCCAAGCGCTTCACTGGAAATGCTCACGTAAGCGTCTACCAGCTCCGGCAGGAGCCCGATTCTTCCGCGTTCTACCAGAAGCTTCACCGTCGAAACTACAGGTTTGGACAGTTTGCCTTCAATCGCATTGGAGATCGCTTCCCATTTGGCCGATTCCGTAATCTTCGGCGAGGCAAGAAAATGCTCAATGTCATCCCCTGCCCGAAAAGCTGCCGCCAGCGCCTTCAGTTCTTCTTCAACCTCCAGCGTCCGGCTTTCCGCCGCAGCGATCTCATACAATGCTTTGGCATACCGTTTTGCGGCTACGGTCTCGCGGCTCATGAGCGGCCACCGACCTCTTTAAGGTACTTGTCAACCAGTTCGCCTTGAACGCCTTCTTCGCTGACTTCCTTCTCGATCAGCTTGGATGCGATCTTCACCGACACTGCGCCCACTTCGCTGCGAAGTTGTTCCACCGCGCGGTTCTTCTCGTTCTGAATGTCGCGTACCGCTTCTTCTTTCAAGCGGGCCGCCTCGTTCTTGGCTTCCTCAAGCATTTGAGCGGCTTGCTTGCTGCTCGTTTGCTTGGATTGTTCAATAATTTCATACGCCTCTTTGCGCGCTTGCTGAAGGGCAGCTTTTTGCTCCTCCACATAAGCATTTGCCTGTTCACGTGTTTGCGCCGCTTCACTCAGCTGCTGCTGAACGAGTTCACGACGCTTCTCCATCACGGAAAACAGCGGACCAAATGCGTATTTGTTCAACAAGAAGTATAAAATCCCGATCGCAATCAATGCGAGGACGGTGTTTTCCCATACGAATTCCAAACTCAAGTCACTCCTTTCCGAAGCCTATCCGCATATCGCGTATCGCCCGCCCTGGGCTAAAAAGAAGGCGAGGACGTCTGTGGCCTTCCCCGCCAATTCTTTTCTAAAGATCTTATTAAGCCTGACCAAAGAACATAAATGCCAGGACCACGCCGATGATCGGAAGTACCTCGATCAAACCTACGCCGATAAACATCGTTGTTTGCAGAGTGGACTTCGCTTCAGGTTGACGAGCGATCCCTTCAACTGTTTTGCTGATAACCATACCGTTACCCAGCGCTGCGCCGAATGCGCCCAAACCTGCTACGATAGCTGCTGCTAATAATGCCATTGCTCCCATTTTGTATATCCTCCTTAAGTAAAATCAAATTTTATAGTTCAGTCAGGTTGAAGTCTTTCTCCAATCCGTAACTTGAAACTTAGACTAGCTATAGTGGGCTTCAAACATTGCCGGTTAATGCTCTTCGTGACTTTCCAGGTTTTGCGAGATATAAACCATCATCAAGATGACAAAGACGAAAGCCTGGATAGCACCAACGAAAATACTGAATCCATCCCAAACCATCAACAGCGGAACGGAGAAGATTGCACCAACCACGCTCGCTTTGGCCAAAGTCATAATGGTGGAGATCAGTACCTCGCCCGCGAAGATATTCGCGTAAAGACGAACGCCATGCGTTAACAGCTTCGAGAGCTGCTCAATCAAGTTAATTGGCAGAAAGAAAGGATAGGGCTGAACGTAATGTTTAAAATAATTTCTCGTGTTTCTTACCATCCCCAAACCGTGGGACAATACGAATACGAGCAAAGCCAGACCCATCGTTACGCTGAGGTCAGCCGTAGGTGATTTCCACCATGCCACCTCGGCGTGAGCTTCCTCACCCGGATGCTTCTCATGCTCTTCCGCAAGCACCTTCGTAACCGAAGTGATTTCCTGACCGAAAATTTTAGCTTTCGCCGGATCATCATACTCCGTTACGACCCCAAACAGAAGCCCTAGCATGTTGGCGACAAAGATAAACATAATCATCGTCATGGCCAGAGAGAGAAAAGGTCTTCCCTTCTTCAGATCCATGGTGCTGGAGATCAAGTTCTGAACGAACTCAGCCGCCCACTCCATGAAATTCTGCAGCTTGCCGGGATTCTCTACGGATAGATTCCGAGTCGCTAGACGCGCGATGACGAACACGATGGTGCAGGTCACCACCAGCATCAAGATGATGGACAAGTCCAAATGCAGACCGCCCAACTCTATGACCGGAGCTTCATGCATGTTTTCTCACCCCCATTCCAAGTTGAAATGCTACCAAGCTTTAAGGCTTACGAGAAAAACGAATACCTATAAAAAGAAGAAAAAATTGCGCAAAAACCAGACTGCCGGCAACCGCATACACGTTTAGATGCTGCGGATATTTCATCGCGGCAAATACCGCTAGAACCGCCAGTGCTGCACGGGTCAGAAATCCCATGTTCAACCGCTTCGAACCGCCGTTAACCGCGGCATCCAGTACCTGCCGGACCTTGCGGCCTAAGTAAACCGCGTTAATCCAGCTTACTGCTGAGCCGAGCGCGATGCCAAGCATAATGCTTTGATACTCCGGCAATAAAGCGCCTCCCAGAAAACACAGGGCCAAGAAACCTAGGGTTCCGGCTGTCAGAGCGCGGTTGTATTTCGAGAGCTCATCCATCATTTCCTCCCACAACCGACTTAATCAGAGCGACAATGCCGATAATTCCCGCTGCAATGCCGATCAGAACCCCAAGGCCGATGCCCAGTCCATTCTTGAACCACAGCTTATCCAACCAGGCGCCAAGGAAGTAACCTCCCACAGCGCACACGGCAAAGTTCGTTCCTAAAGCGGTTACCACAGCGACAGCCTTCCATACGCTGTTGTTGTTTTTATCAGGTTTAATCGGGTCTTTCATCTCAAATCACCCTAATAATCCCAATTTATTTTACTAATTGTGAAGAGTTATTGTCAATTGAGGTTTTTTAGTGATTTAAAGCCATGAAATGCTAAATTTGCCCTTGCAATCCTGAATAAAACGCATACAGCGTACAGTAATACTGTATACTTTTTTGGGCTCGCGATCAAAACAAATTTTCGCTAGTTTGTGAACTTTCTGTGAAATTCCTCCGGACGATCCTTCAAAAATCCAAAATGGTGACAAATCGCATTGACAATTCTTTGAGATGCTTGTCCATCACCATACGGATTCGCTGCCCGGCTCATTGATTCGTATAGCTTCTGATCGCTAAGCAACGCCTTTGTCCGTTCATAAACCATCTCCTCATTTGTGCCGACCAACTCCAGCGTCCCCGCTTCGATCCCTTCGGGACGCTCCGTCGTATCGCGAAGCACCAGCACCGGAACACCAAAGGAAGGTGCTTCTTCCTGCAAACCGCCCGAATCCGTAAGTATCAAATGCGTATGAGGGTAGAAGTTGTGCAAATCCACCACATCTAATGGATCAATAAGTTTAATACGGGGATGATCGCCCAACGTTGCATAGGCCGGTTCCCTTACCGCAGGGCTGGGGTGAACCGGATACACGATGGCTACATCCTCAAACTCATCGGCAATTCTTCTTACGGCGCGGAAAATATTCAGATGCGGTTCGCCTTGCGACTCGCGGCGGTGCGCCGTCATGAGAATAAGCCGCTTTCCAGCGGCCCAGTCCAGCACAGAATTTGTGTAATTCGGCTGTACTGTATATTGAAACACATCCGTCACCGTGTTGCCTGTGACATATATAGCTGACTCCGGTTTATTTTCCTTACGTAAATTTCCAGCCGACCATTCCGTCGGAGCAAAATGAAGATCGGCCAAAACGCCGGTCAGCTGACGATTCATCTCTTCCGGATAAGGGGAAAGCTTGTTCCACGTCCGCAACCCGGCCTCGACATGCCCCACCTTAATTTGCTGCAGGAAAGCGGCGTAACTTGCCAAGAAAGTCGTTAAAGTATCGCCGTGTACAAGCACAATGTCGGGTTTGGCTTCCTTAAGGACGCCTTCCAATCCTTGCAATACACGAATCGTAATTTCGTTTAGCGTCTGGTTTGGCTTCATCACGTCCAGATCGTAATCCGGAACGATCTTAAAGACGTCCAGCACCTGATCAAGCATTTCGCGGTGCTGCGCCGTCACACACACCACCGATTCGATTTGTTCGGGATGCTTCTGCAATTCCAGAATCAGCGGCGCCATCTTAATCGCTTCGGGTCTGACGCCGAAGATCGTCATTACTTTAATCTTGCCCACCCTACTCAATTCCTTCCATATAGAGGTAATCAAAATAAGTTGTTGTCGTCTGCCTGTCTCGCAGCAACTAACTGTAAAAGCTACCGTTAATTTTGGGATATCCGGCATAAGTGCCTCGATTAGCTGTAAAAGCTACCGTTAATTTCGGCGCAATCCCGCATTTTCGCTGAGATCGGCCAAATTAGAGGTAGGATTTACTGTTATTTCTCTTCATTGCGCAAATAATAGAAAATTAACGGTACAATTTGCCGTTAAACCGGCCCTATGCCCTACGCCTTCGCCCCAACCATCTCCTAAGACGTTGGAGTTCCTATTCAGACGTTTGACTTACTTCGTGCCGTACAACCGGTCACCGGCATCGCCCAAGCCCGGAATGATATAGCCGTGTTCGTTCAGATGGCTGTCCAAAGCCGCTACATAAATGTCTACGTCCGGATGCTCATCATGCACCGCCTTAACCCCTTCCGGCGCGGCGATCAGGTTCATCATTTTGATCTGCGTGCAGCCGCGATTCTTCAACGCGGTGATCGCTGCAATAGCGGATCCCCCGGTGGCCAGCATCGGGTCGATGACGATCAGCTCGCGTTCCTGAACATCGGTAGGAAGCTTGATGTAATACTCAACCGGCTGCAGCGTATCCGGGTCACGGAACAGGCCGACATGTCCCACCTTTGCCGCAGGAAGCAGCTTCAACACTCCGTCAAGCATACCCAGCCCGGCGCGGAGAATCGGAATCAGCCCCAGCATCCGCCCAGAGATGACCTTCGACTCGGCCTCAGCGACCGGCGTCTGCACTTTGATCGACTCGAGCGGAATGTCCCGCGTAATTTCATAAGCCATCAACGTCGCCACCTCATCTACCAGTTCACGAAAATCCTTTGTGTTCGTGCGCATGTCGCGGATAAAAGTCAGTTTGTGTTGAATCAAAGGGTGATCACATACCACCAATTTTCTCATATTTCGTTCGTCCCTCCGGTTTTAATGCTAAGTCTTTACTTGCTTGTTCGTTCCCATTCTTCGAACGCTCCACAAATCTTGTCTATTATATCACTCCAAGATGGCATTTTCACCCTCAAGCCAACTTGTCAGAAAGCCGTCATAAAAACGTCACTCACCCCCATAAATAAGCCGTCTGACGCCCAAAAGCCCCACTTCTCCTCTCAGGCATTCTTGACAATTTGGAAAAAATTCTCACCCTTCCAAGCTGCCATTCCAGCCGGAAGATTCCCCACGTACCAGAAGTGAAACGCCAATAAGCCGGGAGCAGACGCTCCCGGCTTTGTTATGAGGCCTAAAGGCCTGCCGTTGTCGTTGATCAAATTAATACTGCAAGTTCGGATACAGCGGGTACCGATCCGTTAATTCCGACACCTGTTTGCGTGCTTTATCCAGCACTGCTTCGTCCTTCGGCGATTTCAGCACAGCAGCGATGATCTGCCCGATTTCCTTCATCGCTTCCTCATCCATGCCGCGGGAAGTGGCAGCCGGCGTACCGATACGGATACCGCTGGTGATGAATGGGCTGGTCGGGTCAAACGGAATCGCGTTTTTGTTCACCGTGATCCCAATCGAATCCAGCACATGCTCAGCGTCTTTCCCCGTGATGTTCAGGTTGCGCGTATCCACCAGCATCAGGTGGTTATCCGTGCCGCCGGACACGATGTTCAGGCCTTCGGCCATCAGCGTTTCCGCCAGGACCTTAGCGTTTTTCACGACGTTTTCGGCATAGGTTTTAAAAGAAGGCTGAAGCGCTTCGCCCAATGCTACTGCTTTGGAAGCAATCACGTGCATCAGCGGGCCGCCTTGCGTCCCCGGGAATACCGCTTTGTCGATCGCGGCTGCCCAAGGCTGCTTGCACAGAATCATCCCGCCGCGCGGTCCGCGCAGGGTTTTGTGGGTCGTTGTCGTCACAAAATGAGCATGCGGCACCGGGTTCGGATGCAAGCCTGCAGCCACAAGACCAGCGATATGCGCCATGTCGACCATGAACAGCGCACCTACGTCGCTTGCGATCGAAGCCAGCTTCTCGAAATCGATAATGCGCGGATAAGCGCTCGCCCCGGCAACGATCAGACGCGGACGATGTTTAAACGCTGCTTTGCGCACTTCATCGTAATCGATCAGGAACGTATCTTCTTGTACACCGTAAGCCACGAAATTATAGTACAAGCCGGAAGCGTTAACCGGGCTGCCGTGGGTCAAGTGGCCGCCATGCGCCAGGTTCATCCCCAACACGGTGTCACCGGTTTTGAGGGCAGCCAGGTAAACCGCAAGGTTCGCTTGCGCACCGGAATGCGGTTGAACGTTGGCGTGCTCAGCGCCAAACAGTTCTTTTGCGCGGTCGCGGGCGATATTTTCCACAATGTCCACACGTTCGCAGCCGCCATAATACCGTTTGCCCGGGTATCCTTCGGCGTATTTGTTCGTGAGTACGGATCCCATCGCTTCCATGACCGCCTCGCTGACGATGTTCTCGGAAGCGATCAGCTCAATGTTGTTGCGCTGACGCTTCAGCTCCAGATTCATGGCCTCCAGCACAGCCGGATCTTGCTTTCTCAAATTTTCCATCTTCCGTTATCCTCCTTAGAATCAAAGCCTATTCTTCATCGCAAAGCGTGGAATCCGAATCCGGCGGCAGCGTATAAACCGCCCGTTCCCCGCCGATCAGCTTCGGACGGGTCGTCGCTGCCGTAACGCGCGCTTGCCCAACCTGGCGCAGTGAAGGACGAAACGGCACAGCCACCCGCCGCAAATGCATGCCGATCAGCGTTTCGCCGATATCGATCCCGGCGTGGGCTTCCAGCGTTTCTGCCAAGCACGGGGCCGACAAACGCCGATAGGCTGCAGCGGCCATCGATCCGCCCGCCTTCGGCACGGGAACCGCAGCCACCTCCGTCAAGGAAAGCCGCTCCAGCACCGCCCGTTCGACCACCAGCGCACGGTTTAAATGCTCGCAGCATTGAAACGCGACGTCAAAGCCGTATTTGGCCCGAACCTGTTCGATCCCGGCCCACAGCTCGGCCGCGATGTCCTCAGCTCCGCTTGTGCCGATTCGTTTGCCCGCCACTTCACTGGTGCTGGCCCCGATGACCAGCAGCTTCCCCGGACCCAGATGAGCTGCAGCGGCCACTTCCTCCGCAATCGTTGCTACCTGTGTCCGCAGGGTTCCGAGCTTTTCACGTTCCATGTGATGCCAGCTCCTTTCTCCGTAAACCATAAAACATGTCACAAAGACTGTCCTTATTATATCAGAGAAAGGCGCACCGCAAACGGATGTCCGTCCGCTTCACTCAAAACCAACCAACAAAAAAAGAGCATAACGCAACTTACGTGCGTCGTGCTCTTTGCCCAGGCGACCGGCCGTATTCTCCGATGCTCCATCGTGGTTTGATCCACTCTTGTCGCCAGTTACATCGGAGCTAAAACTTCTGCTATTAGAATAAAGCATCCGCGAAGCAAATGCAACTGGTTTAATGCCCCTCGCCGCGCTCCAGCTTGGCGATCAGCTTCTCCAGCGCTGCGCTGATCTCCGCCGCCGTTCGGTCATAGTCCGCTCGCGAACCGCCAAACGGATCGGAAATATCGAAAGCGGGCAGCCGAAGATGCAGTTCATCCAGCCGCCGCTGCTGCTCCGCAGGCCACTCGTTCCCCAGCGCCCGCGCCAGCTCCCGGTCCGCCGCGAGGCGCCGGAACTCCTCCAAGGTAGCTAATATGGAGGCGTCTTCTTCAACGTATTCTTTTAATGTAAATATTTTATCGGCTGTCTCCGGAAATGAATGAATCACCTGGCGCTTATGCCCTTGCGTCAGCGTCAGAATCAGATCGGCCCACTCCGCCAGTTCGGCATAGAGAGGGGTAGATTCAAAAGTATCCTTAATCCCCCGGTCCCGCAGCACGGCTTCCGCATGACGGGAAATGGAGGCCCCTTTCATGGCGGCTACGCCAGCCGAGCGGACTTCCACGTCCAGCCCCCGGTCCCGCGCCAGCTTGCGCAGCATACCTTCGGCCATCGGGCTGCGGCAGGTATTTCCGGTACACACAAACAAGATGCGCATGCCCTTTCACCTCCATATTCAGCGGGAAGGCTTACCCGCGTTTGGACCTTATTTTATCACGAAAGGCCTCGGTTTCAAAAGATAAACAATAGTCCAAACGCGAGCAAGATCGCGCCGCCGGCCGCCTCCCCGTAATCGCCCAGCGAACGCCTCATCCCTCGTCCCATCGCCAGCCCAACCAAGGACATCAAGCCGCCAAAAAATCCAAAGGCCAGCACCGTCAGGAGCCAGTCCCCTTGGAACATGCCCAGCGACACGCCAACGGAAAACGAATCGATGCTGACGCTCAGTGAAAACAGCAACGCACCTAACCAGGTCCGGTGGTTGATCGACTGTACACCGCTGCCTTTGACCGAGCTGACGATCATATGCGTCCCCAGCAGAAATAGAAGCCCGCCTGCCACGTATCGTGCCAAGCTTCCGAGCAGCGCGCCGACATACTGTCCCGCCGCGATCCCCAACAGAGGCATTAGCACGTGAAAGAGAGCCACCATCGTCCCGATACGGAACGCATCTTTCCGCCGGACTCCCTTCATCCCGATGCCGACGCCCAGCGATAAAGCATCCATCCCCAGCGCAATCGCCATCAGCAGGATCGTCACCAGCTCTCCCAGCCGCTCATAAGCCTCTGTCATAACCGTTAGTCCCCTTTGTTCCGTCTTTTGTACAACCATATGCGGACAGGTCCCGGTTCATGACTTAAGGGGCACGTGGGGCTTTGGGTGAGAAGGGGGAATCGAGGGGCGCGGATCCCCCACCAACGTGGAATTAACGGTAAAAGATGGCGTTATTTTCTCAACATTTGGGGGAGATCGGACAATTAACGGTATTTTGTGTCGCTAATTCGCCCTCTAGTCGGCCGTTCTCCCGATATCCGCAAAAATAACACCACGATTTACCGCTATTTGCGCAAAACAAGGCCTTACCTCTAAAAATAACGCCAGTTTTTACCGCTAATCACTGCCAAAAGCGCCGAACGAGCCTCTACGGTACGAATCGTACTTAAGCTCGCCCTTTAGTTCAGCAGGTGAAGCGTTCATTCCACTAATCTTCCCAACCGCCGAACAAATCGATCTGACGCGGCGGAAGCTCGCGCGGCGATTGGCCCAGCAGGCCCATCATCTCCAGAGCGTTTGCCGCTGCATCTCCGCCGGAATTGTTGTTGAAGATCATACAAATCTCCTTCGTCCCTTGGCTGAACAACTGGTCCAGCATTCCAACCCAGTCCTGCAACTCCTCCAGCGAATAGCGGTACAACGTACGAATCTCCCGCCAATTGGGTGCGCTGGCTTGACTCCAACCTGCGGCATTCCGGCCATGCATGCGGACGATCGTTAAGTCGGGGTCGGTGGGTTCCAGCACCGTAGGAACCGAACCTTGCCCGATCTGGGGCTCATCGCAAACGATATGGATCCAGCCCTCCTGGCGCATGAACTCCAACGTGCGCTCTCGGTTAGCGGGCGTGAACCAGCTTTGATGGCGAAACTCCAGCGCTAGCGGCAGGTTCCCCATCCATTTGCGGATCGCGCGCAGCTGCCGGACATGCTCCGCCGTGCAGTCGAACCAGGGCGGGAATTGGAACATCACGGCCTTGAGCCGGCCCGCCTCCACCACCGGGCGAATCGAATCCAGATACGCCTGGAACATGTCCCACGGACCGCCAAACGGCGATTTCCCCCGGCTATGTCCGGTCATCCCTTGGTACGCTTTGATGATAAACGTGAAATCGGACGGCGTCTCCGCCAACCAGCGGCGATAGACCTCTTCCCCCAGTACGGCGTAAAACGAACTGTCCACCTCTACCACGTTAAAATACTTCGCGTACCAAGCGAGCTTGTCTTTGGCCGGCGTTCGGGCAGGGTATAAATCGTCATGATCGCCCCAGCCGGCCAGGCCGATGCGGATCATGACCTCACCCCCTGCCCTCTTCCGAATCTCCGCCGGCGTCAATCACCCGGTGACCGGCGGCTTTCAGCAGCCGGTTCATCACCGCCGAGCCGAGCCCTTCCTCGGGGCAGGCTTCGGCGAGGATATAGGTGACGCCGCATTCGTCGAAGCGGCGGAGCGCAGCGTAGAGACGGTGCGCCGCCGTCTCCAGCTCATCCTCGCGGCCGAGCGAGAGCGCGCAGTCGGCGCGGTAGGACGGGAGGCGCTCGTCGAAGGCGAGCACGCCCGTCTTCTCCCCGCGCGCCGTGGCCGCCGCGAGCTCGGCCCGGATGCGGTCCGCCACCCGGTCGGCGGACCCGCGCACAATATGCAACACGCCCTGCGGCGCATAGTGCGTGTACTTCATGCCCGGCGCGCGAGGCGCAGCCGCCGGACCAGGGGCCGCTTCGCCGCCCGCCTTCGCCTTCGGCAGCAGGGCGGCGTCCAGCCGCACGCCCGCGCCAGCCACGCGGGCGAGCTGTTCCACCGTGATCCCGCCAGGGCGGAGCACGGTGACAACCCCGTCCCGGCCGGCTTCTACGACCGTCGACTCCAGGCCCACCCCGGTGGGCCCGCCGTCGACGATGCCGTCAATGCGGCCGGACAAGTCCTCGCCCACGTGGCTCGCCAGCGTGGGGCTCGGGCGGCCCGACCGGTTGGCGCTAGGCGCCGCCACCGGGCACCCCGCTGCGGCGATCAGCCGCAGCGCCACGTCGTGGGCGGGCATGCGCACGCCCACGGTGGACAACCCCGCCGTCACGCGCGGTGAGACGGCGCCTTCGGCCACGGGCAGCACCAGCGTGAGCGGCCCGGGCCAAAACGCCTCCATGAGCCGCCGTGCCGTCTCGTTCACTTCCGTGACGAGTCCGTCCAGCTGGCTCACGTCGGCGATGTGCACGATGAGCGGATTATCGGACGGGCGGCCCTTAGCGGCAAAAATCGCCTCCACCGCCGCCGTATTCCGCGCATCCGCGCCAAGCCCATACACCGTCTCCGTCGGGAACGCCACCGTCCCGCCGGAGGCTAGTACAGCGGCGGCTTCTTTCAGCGCCGCCGCTTCCTCCGCATCCACATCATCCGGCACTCCAGCCCCAGCTCCAGTTCCAGGCTGGACATGCCACCAACGTGTCGTTTTGGAGGCCACTTCTTTTAAAGCAGGAAGATCCCCGCTGTGTTCCGCTTGATTTGGTTTCATAGATTCCTGTCGGCTCATTCTCGTTCATCCCAAACTGTTCAATAATATATTCTACTATTATACCCGAACCCAGCCATGCGCATAGCCGCAAAAAAAACCGCCCGGCATCCCCGAACGGTTAAACAGTTCTCAATATATAAATCATTAAGCAAATAGACTGGCAATCCAGTTCCAGAGCTTCACCAGCATATCCCACAGGAAGAAACGCACTTCCGTCTCCTCCGGTTCAACCTGAACGGCATCTCCCGCAGCCCCGGCAGCCGAGGCCTTTGTTGTTGCAGTGGTTACCGCCCCCGCGTCCTTAGCCAACGCGTCCCCGCTCCCGGCGTCGATGAAGCAAAGCGGCGGAAACAACACACACCACCAGTTTTTCCCTTTCCCCTCGCCCAGCGTCACGCGCAGCGCTTCGTAGTCGCCCGCTGGATAAACGGCACCGCCGTACATTTTGGTCGGAAACGGCACGGTGCCCAGCTCAACTTGATAGTCGTAGTTTTTGCCATATTGCTTAAGCGTTTGACCAACTTGCTCCTCGATAGCCGGCAGATGCTCGCGGATCACCTGGCGCGCTTCCTCCAGACTCTGCGGATTCTCCAGCTGTGCAACCCAGCCGTTCATTTGCTCAACGACAGCATCGCGAACACGACGTTTGACGAGTTGATCCGCAGCTCCATCCGAATTTGCAAGAATGCGCAGCCGAATCGATTCCTGCGGAATCTGAGAAATCACCGCTTGCGACCCCGCCGCCGCGGCTGTATCAACCATTTGTCCTTCCCAGGACATCATCAACATAACAATCGAAAAAAAGATAAGTGCGATTTTCTTACGGGAAAATGAACGTCTACCCATGATTCCTTGCTCCTAACCAAACCGGTATTTCAGCCGCTGATGTCTATCAGTATGTCCGGTTAAGAGACTTCTAAACCTAGGAATCTAGTAAAAATGTTATCCCCGATTTTCCGACTGGCGTTTAGATCTGAGCAAGGCATAACGCGACGTAGGTGCCGACGAAGCCACAGGGGGCTTCTCTTCTTCCTTCTCTTGCCCGTAGATCCGGATGCTCATCGCCACGCCGATGCTCGCCATATTAATCAGCAGCGAGGTACCGCCATAGCTGATGAAGGGCAAAGTAATCCCTGTCAAGGGCATGAGACCAATGAACATGCCGATATTTTCAAAAATCTGATACAACAGCATCGCCACAATCCCCACGATTAAGTACGGCCCGCTGGTTTCGCGGGTCTCAAGCGAGATCAGAATGAGCCGGTGAATCAGTACAAAATACAACAGCAGCAACGCCGAGCTCCCGATAAAACCAAACTCCTCAGCGATCACCACAAAGATCGAGTCCGAGTAGGTGAGCGGTACCCGTTCCGACTGCACCGTCTCCCCTTTCATGTACCCTTCCCCGGTCATGCCCCCGGAGGCAATCGCCAGCTTGGCGTTCCGAGTGTGGTAGGAGGCGTCTTCGGACGCTTTCTCCGGCATAAGCCACGGATCGATCCGGTTGATCCAGTGCTCCCGGCCGATATCTACAAAGAAGTTATACACCTGATCATGATACGCTTTGTACGCCGTGATGCCTCCGATCACCGAACCGGCGAAGATCGCAAGCGCGATCAGCGCATGCCAATATTTAATATTCCCAATCCATAACATGCCCGCCAAAATCACGACATAGCTGAGCGCATTTCCTAAGTCATTTTGAGCCATTACCGCAACAAACGGGATAAAGGTCAGCAAGCAGATCGGCACAACGTCCCGCCAGAAAGCTAACCGAAGTTTGCGCTTGCGCAGCAGCATAAACCCAAGAAAAAGAACCAGCAGCAGCTTAAAAAACTCCGCCGGCTGAAAGCTCTGATTAATGACCGGAATCGTCAACCAACCAGTTGCGTTATAGTAGGTATTGCCAATGAACATCACGACGATCAACAGCCCGAAGCCAAACAGGTACAAGTAAGGCGCATATTTGACAAGCAGCCGATAGTCGAGAATCGAAACTCCAAAAAAGGCAACAAACCCCAGCGCATAGTAAACAAGCATGCGAAGGTGATAACCATGATATTGGGTGTTTGACGTAGCGCTGTACAACACCGCGATGCTGATGGCCATGAGCAGCAGCAGGATCACGACGATGGAGTAATCGATTTTTTTCAGTTTGCTCAGCATGAACATCCTCTTTTCTTGATCTAGAAACCCCGTACCTTTACTTTAAAAGAAACCCGGCCCAACTACAAATGAGCCCTTCGACCCAAATAACGGGTCACAGCGTCAAAAGGTTACCTTTTTAGACTTACTTTGCCCCGCGGCGGCATTTCTCACGTCTCCTCCTGCCCTTTTGCACCTTCTCGCCTCCTCTTTGTATCATTATCCCTTTCGTTCAGAAAGGAGGATTCTTTCTCGCTCCTCTTAGCCCAATTATCCCTTTCGCTCAGAAATGAGGAGTCCAAACATTTTTTTCTTCGTCCATTGTTACGCGTTGTTTTCCTCGTCGTCATTATTGTTACGCGTTCCCCAACGATCTGATGCAACGGGATAATCCTTAAAAAGAAAGCGCAGATAGACACATTTGCCACAAAAGCTCGACGCACACGCTGGCGCACAGGTTAAACCGGCTCCAGCACCAATCTGGCTCTTATATTGTACCCCTATGTACACTTCTGGCACCTTTTTGCATGATTATCCCTTTCGTTCAGATAGGAGAGATTTTCCTCGCCTCGCTTTGTACCATTATCCCTTTTCTTCAGAAAGGAGGACTCTTCCTTACGCCTCTCTGCACGATTATCCCTCTCGTTCAGAAAGAGGAAGCGAACCTTTTTTTCCTCGCAGCCTCTATTGTTTCACGTCCCCAACGATCTGATGCAACGGGATAATCCTTAAAAAGAGGGCGGCGGATAGACATGTCGCAAAAAAATGAGCGCCGACGCGTGCGCCGGCGCCCAAGTGGGGTCGGGATAAGAAAGGGAATGGAGGGGGGAGCAGGTTATACGGGAGTGATCAAGGTGATCGTCCCCGTCACTGCCGTCAGCGCATAAATACCGATCGTTTGAATGTTACTCAGCTGAACGGAAAATGTGCTGCCTTGCGTTACAGTCTGGATAAAGTCGGGTGCGTTATACCGGGTAATCCGGAGTTCGACGTTACCCACTGTAGCCTGAACCGTTACGATCCCGGTTGGGCCCAGCGGGTCGGCGGCCACGAAATACCCTTGGCCGACGCCGGCAGCTTGCGCGTACGGAAACGTCAAAATAAACGCCATGTGATATCTCCCTCCTTTCGGCTTGAGATACCACATTCTATGAAACTATCCTTCCAAAATCAGCGGCTTTTGGTTGAGGTGATTCACCCATTTTCATAGAATCAGCGGAATAGGGTAACGCCCGGGTGCGGCCGCCATCACGTCGCAACGTTGCGGCAAAGAGGATTACCCTCGTGCGATCCCCAGCACGTGGCGGTCGATGCCGGCGAGATCGGGGACGGTCACGATCTCGTCCCAATGGCCGGCGGCGCGGAGCAGGGCCGCGACGTCGGCCGCTTGGCCTTGGCCGAGCTCGAAGCCGATGAGGCGAGGCGGCCGCGGCAGCAGCGCGAGCTGCGCCATCATGGTCCGGTAGGGCGCGAGCCCGTCCGGACCGCCATCCAGCGCGCCGCGCGGCTCATAGTCCCGCACCTCTGGCTGCAGGTGCGGGATGTCCTCCGCCGGTATATACGGCGGATTCGACACCACGATGTCCAGCGGCTCGCCGGCAAAAGGTTCAAGCAGGTCCCCCTGCTTGAACGTCACCGCGAGGCCGAGCCGCCGGACATTGTCCTGCGCCACCGTCAGGGCGTCCGGCGAGATATCACTCGCCGCGACGCGCCATGCTGGGCGCAGGTGGGCCAGGGCTGCGGCAATCGCGCCGCTGCCCGTGCCGATGTCGGCGGCGTACGGCGCGCCGCCGGGCCACAGCGCATCGCCTTCCAACGCGATGCGCTCCACCAGCAGCTCCGTTTCTGGGCGGGGGATCAGTACCGCCGGATTGACCCGGAAGGTCAATCCGTAGAACTCCTGCTCCCCGATAATATACTGCGCTGGCTCACCCGCCGCTTTGCGGCGGATCACCGCTTCCCAGGCGTCCCGCTTGTCCGCCGGGAACGGGTCACGCAGCGCGGCCAAATACGCCGCGCCCGTCAGGCCCAGCACATGGCGGAGCAGCAGCTCCGCATTCGACCCGGGCTCCCGCACGCCCGCCGCCGCTAAAAAAGAAGAAGCCTCTTTACGGGCTTCCCATATCGTCATTGCACCGGACATCCGGTATCCTTCATTGTGCAACACGTTATTCTCCTTTTTCCATCAGTTCAGCTTGCTCAGCAATCGTCAACGCCGATACGATCTCTTCCAGCTCGCCGTTCATCACCTGATCCAGCTTATGCAGGGTCAGGCCGATCCGGTGGTCGGTTACCCGGCTTTGCGGGAAGTTGTAAGTCCGGATCCGTTCGCTGCGGTCCCCAGTACCCACCTTGCTTTTCCGTTCGCCGGCGTATTTCGCTTCCTCTTCCTGACGCTTCATATCATAGATCCGGGCACGCAGTACCTGTAGTGCCTTCTCTTTGTTGGAGTTCTGCGATTTGCCGTCTTGGCAAGTGGCCACGATACCGGTCGGGATGTGGGTAACCCGCACGGCGGATTTGGTCGTGTTAACCGATTGGCCGCCCGCGCCGCTCGAGCAGAACGTATCAACACGGATATCCTTATCCAAAATCTCGATATCCACTTCCTCAACCTCCGGCAACACCGCAACCGTCGAGGTCGATGTATGAATCCGTCCGCCGGATTCCGTCGCCGGAATGCGCTGCACGCGATGCGCGCCGCTCTCGTATTTCAGCTTGCTGTAAGCGCCCTTGCCGTTAATCATAAAGATAACCTCTTTGAATCCGCCCAGGTCGCTTTCGTTCATATCCATCACTTCGACGCGCCAGCCTTGAGAATCGGCATACCGTGTGTACATCCGGTACAAGTCGGCAGCAAACAGAGCCGCTTCGTCTCCTCCGGCCGCGCCGCGAATTTCCACGATTACGTTTTTATCGTCATTCGGGTCCTTCGGCAGCAACAAAATGCGAATTTTTTCTTCCAAAGCCTGCTGGCGCGCGGTCAGTTCCTCGATTTCCATCTTCACCATTTCGCGCATTTCATCATCCAGCTTCTCGGCCTGCATCGCTTTGGCCGCTTCCAGCTCTCCGATTACATTCTTATATTCGGTGTACGCCTCATAAGCCGGCTGTAAATCCGATTGTTCTTTGGAGTAATCCCGCAGTCGTTTCGAGTCGTTCGCCACGTCTGGATCGCAAAGCAGCTCACTTAACTTCTCGTAACGGTCAGCCAAGGATTGTAGTCGGTCCAACAAGGGATATCACCTCTCTTCATTCGATCACAAGATCTTATAAAAAGCCGCTTATCCACTAATTATTATTTCAGGGATAGACGACTTTTTATTATATCATGGAGGTCATGTTTTGGCTAGATCACATTCGCCCAGACCTCCAACTTCCAATTAGGAACTTTCCACCTCAAAAAAAGACGCCGCAAGGGCGCCTTTTCATGAAATGGATGAAACGCCGCTTCCTAGATGTCAAGCGGGCGGCTGCCCTCCCCTAACCCATCCGCGCCGGGCTTCGTAAAGCCTGCCGGCGAGCGAAGGGCAGCGATTTGTTCGATCAGCGACTGCTCCAGCTTTGCGTTCCAATTCCGGACCATGCCAGGCAGCAAGCAAGCATCGACAATGACCCATACGGTCAGCGCCAACCCAAACAATATGACGGGGATAAGCAAAAACAGGGAGTAGCTCGTATCGGGCGAATCCACGCTTTCAATCGCCGACGCAATGGCAAACCCAAAGTAAAGCCCAATCGCCAGGATGAATAAACACAGCTGTATAACCCCGCTGGCGATCCGCTTCAAGTAGAAACGATGCACGCCCAAATGACCGGCCAGCAGCATCAGATATGCCAGGCCCAGCGATTTTTCGCGCTTATTCATTTCTGAATTCAGGAGCAGCAGCTCGCTTGTGGTCAGATCGCTTTTGGTCAACATGATTAGATCGGATACTCCGGAGATCTGCCGCGGTCATAGAAAATCCGGTCGATAATCCGGTTCTCCACCTCGGCGTTATGACGTTTCACCCAAGTGTGCACCAGGAAAGCGTCCACAATCCACCAGATCCCGGTAACGATCAGCCCAACCACCGTCAGGGACAAGATCAACTGGGTCACGGCCGTTCCGATTTTCCCCATGTAAAAGCGATGTCCCCCAACAATACCAAGGAAATACCATAGTATGTAAGCCACAATCATGTTTTTCCCCTGGCTTTTCACCTCGGATTCCAGCAGCAGCAATTCCCGGGTATCCAACTGGGACTTGCGGTGCAAGGCATAATCCATACTCATTACAAAAACTCCCCCTAAATGTAAGAATGAATCAAACTTGAATTAAGTATACAAACTCAAATCTATGAAAACAATGCAATTTTCTCCCATATGTTCATTTTCTATTATGAAGGTATACCGTACACTCCCTCGTGAATCACTTACTATTCGAAAGTAAAAAAATGCAAATAAAAAAACTGCCCCAGGGTTCGCATAAATTCTGCGCCCCTGAGGCAGTGATCCTTCGCTGTTACTCGAGTTGCACTATACGTTAAAGCGGAAATGCATGATATCGCCGTCCTGGACGACGTAGTCTTTCCCTTCCAGCCGCAGCTGGCCGCGTTCGCGCGCCGCGCTCATCGAACCGGCAGCAACGAGGTCTTCATAAGAGACAACCTCCGCACGGATAAAACCGCGCTCGAAATCGGAGTGAATCACGCCGGCGGCTTGCGGCGCTTTCGTGCCTTTGCGGATCGTCCAGGCGCGAACTTCTTGAACGCCAGCCGTGAAATACGTATACAGGCCAAGCAGACGGTATGCTGCCTGGATTAAGCGATCCAAACCGGAAGCGTTCAGACCAAGCTCCTCCAGGAACATCTTCTTGTCTTCGCCTTCCAACTCCGCGATCTCCGCCTCCACCTTGGCGCTGATCGGAACGACTTCGGCGCCTTCAGCCGCAGCAAATTCTTTGACCTGCTGCACAAAAGGATTGTTGTCCGCATCGCTTACGCCATCCTCGCTAACGTTAGCAGCATACAGCACCGGCTTCAACGTCAGCAGGTGCAAATCGCGCACGATCAACTTCTCTTCGTCCGTCAGCTCTACGCTGCGCGCCGGCTGATCGTTATACAGCGCCTCCTTGATCCGTTCCAGAACCTCAACTTCCTGTGCGTATTGCTTGTTGCCGCCCTTCATATTTTTCTTGGCGCGTTCGATCCGTTTCTCCACGCTCTCCACGTCAGCCAAGATCAATTCCAGGTTAATCGTTTGGATGTCGCTGATCGGGTTGATTTTGCCGTCCACGTGCGTAATGTTCTCGTCCTCGAAGCAGCGAACCACGTGAACGATCGCGTCCACCTCGCGGATATGGGCCAAGAACTTGTTGCCAAGTCCCTCCCCCTTGCTCGCACCGCGGACCAACCCGGCGATATCCACAAATTCAAAAGCTGTCGGAACCGTCCGATTCGGAACCACCAGTTCGGTCAGCTTGTCGAGCCGCTCGTCCGGCACTTCCACGACGCCGACGTTCGGATCGATCGTACAAAACGGATAGTTGGCGGATTCCGCCCCCGCCTGGGTTATCGCGTTAAACAGTGTGGACTTCCCCACGTTCGGCAAACCCACAATGCCTGCTTTCAAAGCCATATCATTGACAACTCCTCATTCGTGTAATTGCTCAACTTCCTTCAACCATAGTAACGATACGCCGGGAATATTTCAAGGATAACGCTCCAAGGTTTTGAACATCTGTATGTCCGTGACCGTGTAACCCATCTTTTGATACAAACGAAACGCCCGCTGGTTATGTCCGAACACATGAAGGCCAATCCTATTCAACCTCAATTCGCGCACCTTTTCCTCCAGCGCGGTCATCGCCGCTTGGCCGTAACCTTGGCCCTGGAATTCATCATAGATCAAGATATCGAGGATAAAAGCTACCGGACCTTTTTCCTGCTCCAGCACATTAAACCAAAGATGGCCCACAGGCGTTTGCTGTTCTTTCTCCTTCACACTGAACAGATAGGCCCCCTCCGTCTCCAAATCATCCGAACCCTAATTCACTCACGATCATCTATCCAAACGGATACCAAAAGCCTTGAAGCAAGCTTTGCTTCAGACCTACGCCGGTCGCCAGCAACACGACGCACAGCAGCGCGATCAGCTTATCGCTTCCCGTCATGACGGTGCCCATGTACCAGGTTCGCCGCGGCTTCGTGCCGAATCCGCGCAGGTCCATGGCATCGGACACCGATTCGATCCGCTGCAGCGAAGATTGCAGCAGCGGCACAACCGCCTGCGTTAAATTCCGCGCCCGTTGCAGCAGTGTGCCATCGCCGCGGGAGATGCCGAGCCCGCGCATCTGCAGCGCATTGAGAATCGTGCGGAATTCCTTTGTCAAATCGGGAATGTAGCGAAAAGCAATGCTGACCGCATATGCCAGCTTGTAAGGCACGCCTAACTTGTTTAAGCTGGCTGCAAAACGGCTGGGGTGCGTCGTAAAGATAAATAGCAGCGTGATCGGCAGCAGCGTGAGATATTTCAGCGACAGCGTCAACACGTAAAACAATGTTTCTGCATTAATCGTATCATAGCCCAGCGGGATGAACGGCGTATCACTTCCGGTTAGCGTCGTGCCGAAGCGAGGCGTAATCAGCAGAATAAAAATGCTGTTAATCACAGTAAAAACCATCAGAGCCCAAAACAAAAGCGCCATTTTTCGGAAAGGAACCCGGGCGAGCAGCAGCATCGTAACCCCGCCGGCCAGCATGACGACAAATACACGCAAATCCATGAACAGGAAGGTAACGACAGTCCAGGTCAAGAGCAGGATCAGCTTAACGGCGGCATCCATCCGATGAAAGAAAGATTCCCCGGCAACGTATAATCCGCTCGTTTGGTTCATGCTCGTTTCACCTTCTTTTCCGCTGCGATAAAAGCTTCCACAAAGCGCGAAGGCGAGGTGAGCCCCTGAGCCTTCGCGAAGCGGGCCAGACTCGTCTCCCGCAGGTTCGCCCTAGCGGTTAGATCTCCATCTGCGAGAATCCGTGCCACTGTATCCTCTGCGATAATCCGGCCCCCGGCCATCACTGCTGCCCGATCCGCATATTCCAACGCCAAATGCATATCGTGCGTGATGAACAAGAACGCCATTCCCTCCGCGGCCAGCCGGGCAATAAATTCCATAAATTCGGTATAATGCCGATAATCCTGTCCCGCCGTCGGCTCGTCCAAGATCATGAGCTTCGGCTGAAGCGCCAGGATGGCCGCGATGCTCAGCCGTTTCTTCTGCCCGAAGCTCAGCGCGGAAACCGGCCAGTTGCGGTACGGGTACAGCCCGCAAATCCGCAGCGCCTCATCCGCCCGCCGCCCTCGCTCAGGTTCGGGTACACCGCGTGCCGCGAGGCCAATTCGAACCTCGTCCCGCACGATGTGCTGGGTCAGCATGTGATGCGGGTGTTGCATCACATAGCCGATCGCTTCGCCGCGTCGGCGAATCGACCAGTCATTGATCACCTCGCCGGACAGGCGCATCTCGCCCTTACTCGGCTTAAGCAAGCCGGTGATCAACCCTGACAGCGTCGATTTGCCAGCCCCGTTGCTGCCAAGCAGAGCCACAGTCTCACCTGCACGGACGGTCAGCGAGACGTCCTCCACCGCATTCGTGCCCGGCTCGTAGGCAAACGACACACCCCGCAGCTCAAGCAGCGGCTCTCCGACGCCGCCCCGTACAACCAGCGGAACCGAAGCCGCCCAGGTCTCGAGCCGCTCCCGCAGTTGAGGCTCACTCCCACCCGTCCGCTGTCTGTCATCCTTCATCCGCTCACTGTCGTCCTGCTCGTTCCCTTCACCCTTACCATCCAGCATCACCACATGTTCTTGGAGCCGTAATGCCGCCGGGTCAGTCAAGCCGGTGAAGTTCGACAACGACAGCCCCGCATGACACAGCGCGTCCAAGTACAGCGGCTGGCGCAGGCCGTACTGAGGGAGGATCCCCGCAGCGAGCAGCTCGTCCGGCATGCCAATCGCCGCGATCTCCCCCTCGTTCATGACAATGACGCGGTCGATATGCTCCAGCAGCACATCCTCGGCGCGATGCTCGATAAGGATGACCGTTTTTCCTTGGTTGCGGTGAATCTCGTCAATCAGCCGCATCGCTTTGGCGCCGCTGGCTGGGTCCAAATTCGCGAGCGGCTCGTCAAACAGCAAAATATCCGCTTGCGTCGACAATACACCGGCCAGCGATACCTGCTGTTTTTGCCCGCCGGAAAGCTCATGAGGTCCCCGGGCTTCAAAGGCTCGCATGCCCACCAGATCCAGCGCCGAAAAAACAGCCTCCTTCATCACATCCTGCGGAGTCGCCTCGTTTTCCAGTTGGAACGCCACATCCTCGCCAACCGTCTGACCAACGAACTGGGCATCCGGATTTTGCAGGATCGTACCGACCCGGCGGCTGCGCTCGAAGATCGTCATCGCCGAAGCATCTTGGCCTTCCAGCAGCAGCTGCCCCGAAACTTCACCGCCGTATGAAAAGGGAATTAGCCCATTGATACAATGGGCTAACGTCGACTTGCCGGAGCCGCTGGGGCCGGCGATCCATATTTTCTCCCCGCGTGCGATCTCTAAGTGGATGTTCTTTAGCGTAGGTTCGCTTTGATTTTTGTACCGAAAACTGAAATGTCGGAAAGTTATGACAGGCTGCATTTTTTCAGTAAACTCCTATCTATCCACGCTTAAATTCGAGTTGCTGCGGTTGCGTCTCACATAAGCCAGCACCGCCGGTAATCCCAGAATGAGAAACACGGCTAAGTTGGCCAGCCCAGCGGAAATGACCTGAACCAAAATTTTATCGTTGGGTTCCCCCATCACGAAGATATCAAAATACCCGGAAAACGCCAGGGAAACGAAGATCCCCACAATCCCATACACCACAAACCAGGCCACGTGGTTCTTCTTCATCTGCCCTTCCTGAGCGTTGAAATCCTTAGCCAAATAAATCAGGCCCATAAACGCCGCAGTAATGCCTGAGCCAAGTGCCCAGCCCCACCAAACGGTGCCGCTTGTAATCAAATCGTTGATCACGTGTCCGATAAATCCGGCGATAAAGCCAACAACCGGCCCAAACAACGCACCGAAAATCGCCAGCAAAGCGATCGCCGGCCGAAGCTGCGTATCCGGCGCAATCGGGATGCCAATCCAACTGGTCGCTCCATAGAGCGCAGCGCCAATCCCGATGGTCACCACCGTTCTCGTGCTCCACTTCCACAATGAAGGTTTCATATCCATCTCCCTCTCCTTTACATCAAAGCCCGCAACAAACCCAGGTTCGCAGCAGATATGTATTTACCGGTCGCCGTTTCCCTATCGAAGGAAGATGTCAGGTTGCCGTCACGCAGACCGGTGTTTCCTTCAATATAATAGGGATTCCGTCCGATTGCAACAAATTCTTACTAGATTAGTTGGAATTATGAAGCGGGATGATGGAATATGATCTTGGACGATTTGAAACATGACGGGTCAGCTCCGTTCAGCGGACGCCCCCTGCCTGAGCCGACCTCTCACCATTATCCCTCTGAATCAGCCAGAGGGGAGCAAACAACTTCAGGAAGGGAACGCTCATCACGGAACATCAGATTCGTTCTTTTGATACCATTAACTGGTCGGGCCGGTCGGGTTGCGGGTTTTAACCTTGGTTCCCATGTTCCTGGCGTCCCTGACAGAAAGGGATAATTACGTAAAAAGCCCCCAAAGATACCCCACACGGTTCAAATCGGAACCCCATGGGATAAGTAATCCCCTACCAACTTCTAGCTGAATGAGAGGGATACCTGAATAAGGGGGATAATCCATTAAAACGGCCGATCGGCCAACATCCCTTTCCTCAAGGTCGCGATGCACCCCCACTACTCGCGGCGCACGAGCCGCGATGTGTTCCGCAGCGCCGGAATGCTCCCGGCGCCGATGCCGAACATGGCAGTGCGGAGCTCCAGCTCAACGCGCTCCAGAAGCGCGTCCAGCTGCTCCTCCGACTGCACTGCCGGTTCGAGCAGCGCCCGGCCGAACCCGGCCAGGTCCGCACCAAGCGCCAGCGCTTTGGCAGCGTCCACGCCGGTGTTCAGGCCGCCGCTGCCAATCAGGGCGGCGTCGGGCACCGCCGCCCGCACCTCGCGGATGCATTCGGCGGTGGGGATTCCCCAATCCGCGAATGCCTCCGCGGCCGCGCGGCGCACGGGGTCGCTGCCGCGGAACTTCTCGACCTGGCTCCACGAGGTGCCGCCGGCGCCTGCGACGTCGATGAAGGCGACGCCTGCTTCGCGCAGCCGTTTTGCCGTAGCGCCGTCGATGCCCCAGCCGACCTCCTTTACGCCAACTGGAATCGGCAGCTCTCGGCACACCTCCTCGATCCGCCGCAGCAGTCCGCCGAAGTTCGTATCTCCCTCCGGCTGGAACACCTCCTGCAGGCTGTTCAGATGCAGCACCAGCATGTCCGCTCCGGCGATCTCCACCGCCCGCTTGCAATCCTCCGGCCCGTAGCCGTAATTGAGCTGCACCGCGCCTAAGTTGGCGATGATCGGGATGGTCGGCGCAAACCGACGCACGGCAAACGTATGCGCTAGCTCGTCCCGCTCAACGGCGGCCCGGACCGAGCCGACGCCCATGGCCCAACCGCGCCGCTCCGCCGCTTCGGCCAGGCGCGCATTGATCTCGCCAGCCAGCCGGCTGCCGCCGGTCATCGAGCTGATCAGGAGCGGCGTTCGCAACGATGCGCCGAGAAACGCCGTCTTTAGGCTGATCTCGGCGAAATCCAGCTCTGGCAAGGCGTTATGGCGAAAGCGGTATTTTTCAAAGCCGTTCAGGATGCCCTCCGCATTCACTTGCTCCTCCAGACAGAGCCGGATATGCTCGGTTTTGCGTTCCGATGTGGGTTCCATGCCGTACACTCTCCTTTTCCGCGAAATACACAGGGATTACCCCTGTTACAACAGCGGAGATAATAGCCGGGCCGCGGATTCCGCCAGACGTACCGGGATTTTCTTATTCATAAATTCGTCCTTGTCGATCAGCTTCGCCGACAGAAGATCGCGTTCGAAATTGTTGACAACCTTAGTTACGCTTTCGTTTTGCACCAGGAGTGCGTTCACCTCAAAATTCAAATGGAAGCTGCGCATATCCATGTTCGCTGTTCCGATCGTGGCTACTTCCCCGTCAACGATCAGCAGCTTGGAATGCAGAAAGCCTTTTTCGTATTCGAAGATTTTCACCCCAACCTCCAGCAGCGATGGGAAGTACGAATGGGATGCCAGGAACGGCAGCCATTTGTCCGGTCTGGCCGGGAACAGGATACGCACGTCGATCCCCGATAAGCCGGCCACGCGCAGCGCGGTCAGGATATCCTCATCCGGAATAAAGTACGGCGTCGCCAGCCATACCGACTTCTTCGCTGATGTGATCATCGCAAAGAAGATGTTCTTGAGCGTCCGGCTTTCGTTGTCAGGCCCGCTTGGCACGATCTGCACCGCGCCGCTGCAGCCCTGCTCCAGCTCAGGAGACAGGTAGGCGAGATCCATAATTTTCTCCCCGGTGACGTACTGCCAGTCTTGCAGGAAAATGATTTGCAACGACCGGACCGCCTCCCCTTTAACCAGCATGTGGGTATCTCGCCAGAAGCCGTACGTCTTGCTGCGGCTCAAATATTCGTCGCCGACGTTGAGACCGCCGATAAATCCAGTATTGCCGTCGATCACGACGATCTTGCGGTGGTTGCGATAATTCACCCGGCTCGACAAAGACAAAAAACGCATCGGCCCGTAAATCCCAACCTTCACTCCTGCAGCGCGCAGCTCCGCGATAAACGATTTGGGCAAGCCGATGCTGCCTACCGCGTCAAACATAAAACGGACCTCAACCCCGGCCCGTGCCTTTTCTATCAGCGTTTTCTGAATTTCCCGTCCGATGTCGTCGGCACGGTAGATATAGTATTCCATATGGATATGATGCTTGGCTTTCTTTAGCTCGCGCAGCAGGTTCGTAAACGTCTCTTCCCCGTTGGTCAACACGTACGTGCGGGTTGCCATTGAGAATGGCGTGCGAGCCAGCCGCTGGGACAGATGCAGCAAGCGCTGTTGACTGGGACTAAACTGCGACAAATCCCGAGGCAGCGGGTGAGCGCTGCGGTCGATCCGCTCATAGCTGAGGCGATCCTGCTCCGCTTTTTTATCGAATTTACGCCGCTTGAAGTAATTTTGGCCCAGCAGAAAATAAAGCACCAGCCCGACGACCGGCAGCAAAGCAAGCACGAGAATCCAGGCCACCGTGCTGGAAGGATTGCGGTTCTCCATAAAAATGGCGAAGCCGATCGTAATGACGGTCAGCGTTTGGAAGATACTAACGAGCGTACCCCCAAATTTACCGAAGACGCCAAATCCAAAATAATAGAAAGCAAATAATATTGCGGCGATGATAATGATTTGAAGTCCCCGTCTCATGTTATACTCCCTCTTTACCTATTGATGCATGTGATTATATTCTACATGAACGCTCGAATTCTTCCTACTGGTGGGAGGAAAAATGTACATACGCTCATTTGTATCCGCCTGGGCTTTATACTATAATCGATAATGACCATGGAGTCAGAACGAGAACCCATGAGTCAGAGGAAGGGGGTTCAGTTTTTATTTGTCTCATCCATCCATCGACAAAAAGAAGCTGATTTTACGTGCGGCCATGCAGCTATTTTCGACCAAGGGCTCGTCCGCCACGTCGATGCAGGAGATCGCCGAAGCTTGCGGGATGTCCAAGGGCAGTCTCTACCTTCACTTTAAATCGAAAGAGGAACTGGAGCAGAGCTTGTTCGACTACTGCTACCAGATGCTGCTTGACCATCTGACGCAGGTGGAACTGCAGCAGGGATTGACGCCAAGAGAGAAACTGTGGCGCCAGATCATTGTCATGCTCGAACTGGTGCTTGAGCTGCGTGAATTCTTGATCATGCAGTTTCAGGACTGGCACAAAAACGGTACGCCCTACAAAGAACCTGCTTCGGTCAAGGCGCACAATTCCAAGCTGTTACGTCACGGGAAGAACAAGCTGGAGGCCATCTACGGGCCGATGATCGAGCCGTACACGGGCGATCTGTTAACGATCGCTTACGGCATGGTCGGCATGTACATCCGGTTACTGTTCGAGCCCCATGTTTCCGCCTCGCCGGAACAGATGGCGAGCCACTTGATGGATCTGCTCGACTTGGCAGCCCAACATCAGTTAAGCAACCGTCCTGAGCCGTTGATTTCTGAAGAAGCGTTGCGGCTCATGACCGAAGGGGCTCCAGGCAGCCTGGATTTGCAGCAGCATCCGATCATCGCAGTCAAACGCCTCCGTGATCACCTTAGTGCCATCACCGATGCAGACAGACAGCAGGAAGCGCTGGAAACCCTGCAAATTCTGGAGCGTGAAATTTTGGAGCTTCGTCCGCGCCGCGCCATTATTAAGGGCATGCTGGCCAATTTGGCCGCCATCCCGGAGCTGGCTCAGCATTCTGCTGATTTAAAGCAGCTGCTGCAGGTTTATATCCAGCACACGTAAATGAGGAAGTACCCATAGGAAAGAGAGGAGCAGAAACCCGCATATGAAGAGTATCATCCAGTTTTCCCTGCGCAATAAGTTCGCGATTTGGCTTCTGACGGTCATCGTGACTGCCATGGGATTGTACAGCGGTCTAACGATGAAGCAGGAGACCATTCCAAACATTAACGTGCCTTACCTTAGCGTAACCGCGGTCTATCCAGGCGCTGCGCCGGAAGGCGTAGTCGAGGAGATCACCAAGCCGCTGGAAACGCGGCTGCATAATGTCGACGGTGTAAAGACAATTACCTCCACTTCGATGGAGAACGCTGCCTCGCTCATTATTGAATTTGATTACGACACCAACTTGGACAATGCCACCGCGGCGGTTCGCGAGGCATTAAACGATGTGCAGCTTCCGGATGATGCCCAGAAGCCGCAGATCACCCGGTTTAGTCTGAATTCCATGCCGGTCGTTTCCCTCAGCTTGTCGGATAAGGAATCCGGCAGTCTCGAAGATTTGACCCGGATTACGGAGAACGACATCAAACCTGTGCTCGAGGATTTGGACGGCGTCGCTTCCGTGCAAATCGCCGGCCAGTTCGTCCGTGAGGTCAGTTTGAAATTTGACGAAGCCAAGCTGAAGGAGCTCGGCCTGACGGAAGATACCGTAAAAGGAATCGTGCAAGGTTCCGCGCTCCGCGTGCCGTTGGGGTTGTTTAGCCTTGAGGAATCCGAGAAGGCCGTCGTTGTTGACGGGAACATCACAACCGTAGATGATTTGAAAAACTTAGCTATTCCGATCGTACCTAGCTCTGCTGGCGCCAATGCCGCAGGAGGTATGGCTGCGGCTAGTGGCGCTGGTACAGCGGCTGGTACTGCTGCTGGCGCAGCTGGTGGTGCTGGTGGTGCTGGTGGTGCGGATGCGGCTGGCGGCGCAGGCAGCGCAGGTGCGGCTGGCGGTGCGGGTGCAGCAGCCGGCGCTAACGCTGGAGGAGCGATGGGAGCTGTTCCAACCGGCCTCCCGACCGTCAAACTTGGCGACATCGCTGACATCGAAACAGTTGGTAAAGCCGAATCGATCTCCCGGACCAATGGGGAGGAATCGATCGGCATTCAGATCGTCAAATCCAACGATGCCAACACCGTTGACGTTGTCAACGAGGTCAAGGAAGCCGCCAAAGAGCTGAGCAAACAATACGACCATATCAACTTTACGGTCCTGCTGGACCAAGGTCAGCCGATCACCGACTCGGTGAACACGATGCTGTCCAAAGCGTTGTTTGGCGCCTTGTTCGCCGTGTTGATCATCCTGATCTTCCTGCGTAACATTCGTTCGACGATCATTTCCATTATCTCGATCCCGTTATCGCTGCTGATCGCCATTTTGGCTTTGAAGCAGATGGATATTACACTGAACATGATGACGCTGGGTGCCATGACCGTTGCCATCGGCCGCGTGGTCGACGACTCAATCGTCGTCATCGAGAACATTTACCGGCGCTTGTCCCTGACGGGCGAGAAGCTAAAGGGAAGCAAGCTGATTATCGAAGCAACACGGGAGATGTTCATCCCGATTATGTCCTCGACGATCGTCACGATCGCCGTGTTCCTGCCGCTCGCTTTCGTCAGCGGGATGGTCGGGGAATTGTTCCAGCCGTTTGCGCTCACGATGGTCTTCTCGCTGCTGGCGTCGCTGCTGGTCGCCATTACCCTCGTACCAGCGCTGGCGCATACGCTGTTCCGCAAAGGTCTTAACAAGAAGCATGACCACGATGAGAAGCCAATAGGCATGGCCCGCGGCTATCGCCGCATCCTAGAATGGTCGCTGTCCCATAAGCTGATCACCTTCGGACTTGCGGTCGTCCTGCTGATCGGCAGCTTGTTCTTGTACCCGCTGGTCGGCGTCAGCTTCCTGCCGGAACAAGAGGATAAATATGTGATGGTTACCTACTCCCCTGAACCCGGAGCTCGACTGGAGGATGTGGAAAGGGATATGCTGCAAGTTGAGAAATATATCCTGGAGCAGCCGAACGTCGATCGAATGCAATATTCCGTTGGCGGCGACAATCCGCTGGGGATGGGTTCCTCGAACTCAGCTTTGTTCTATATCGCCTATGATCCAGATACCAAACAATTTAACGATGTCAAAGAAAAGCTGATCGAAGGCCTGCGGACCGAGCTTCCGAAGGGTGAATGGAACGATATGTCCGAGCTCATGACCGGCGGTCTGGGCGGCAGCACGCTAAGCGTTAATGTCTTTGGAGACGAGCTGGAGCAGATCAAGCCGGTATCGGATCAAATCCTCTCCCTGATTCAAGAGGATACGAAGAACTTTGAAAAAGGCGACACCAGCCTATCCAAAACCTATGAGCAATACACTTTGGTTGCGGATCAACAGAAGTTGAGCTCCCTTGGCTTGACGCCGGGCCAACTGGCAATGAAGCTGAGCCCGGTTCGGGAACGTCCGGTTCTGACCGAGGTCGCCATCGACGGCAAGAAATACAATGTATATATTGAAGCCGACAGCGAGACTTATCACAGCATTACCGATATCGAAAATGCAACGCTGACTTCGCCGCTGGGCATTCAAGTCCCGATCAAGGACGTGGCGAAGGTGGAAAAAGGCACCTCCCCGGATTCCATCATGCGGATCGACGGGAAGATGGTCGTTGAAGTCAGCGCAAAAATCACCTCTACCGACGTACAAAAGGCATCGACCAGCCTGCAGGAGAAAATCGACAAGCTGGATCTGCCGGACGGCGTTACCGTCAAATTCGGCGGCGTCACCGAACAAATCAACGATACGTTTGGCCAGCTCGGCCTCGCCATGTTGGCGGCCATCGCCATCGTCTATTTTGTTCTCGTCGTCACCTTCGGCGGAGGCTTGGCTCCATTTACGATTCTCTTCTCCCTGCCGTTCATCGTGATCGGTGCCATGGTAGGCCTTCTGATCGGCGGAGAGACACTAAACGTCTCGGCATTGATGGGCGTGCTCATGCTCATCGGGATTGTCGTGACCAACGCGATTGTCTTGATTGACCGTGTCATCCATAAGGAACGCGAAGGCTTGTCCACCCGCGAAGCCTTGCTCGAAGCGGGAACAACCCGGCTTCGTCCGATTCTGATGACCGCCTTGGCGACGATCGGCGCACTGCTGCCGCTGGTCTTCGGCTGGGAACGCAGCGCAGGGATTATCTCGCGCGGCCTCGGCATCACCGTCATCGGCGGTTTGATCAGCTCGACGCTGCTCACGCTGGTCATCGTGCCAATCGTCTACGAATTCCTGATGAAGTTCCGTCGCCGCGATATGTCGGCCAAGGAACTCGATTAAAACAGCACAAAGACGACGTAGGGAAATATATCCTGCGTCGTCTTTTCCCATTTAGCGCGCCCCATCGAATAGCCGCATCCAATTCCGGCTGTAACGCTGATGACGAACGTTATTTGGGCAAATCTGACTAAGTTGAGATTCTAACGACGATGAGCAACGCTATTGCGGTCAAAACTACAGTTTTCGGCCACGAAATGAGAGAATAAGCGCTGTCCCAAGCGTTAGAATCTCAATACGGCGATTTTGGCCCAAATAAGACCTGTGGCAAGCGTTAGAATTCATATCCTGGCCAGGCAACAAAAAGGACCCCACCCCGCGATCTGCGGAGGCTGAGGTCCTTTTTCTATCCCATCACCGGATGCTGACTTTCCCGCCAGGCTCGAAGCTGCGACAAATCTTGAACCAGGAATTCATCCAGCAATTCAGCCAATCCGATAAAGAGCGGACTTTGCGTGGCTTGCATCAGCTCTTGGGCAAACGGCTGCGCCCACTTCAGCAAATGCTCCTCCAGGAAGTGGATCTGCACATCCGCCAGCGCCAGGCAGCTTTGCTGCAGATTGGCTTTCGCCAGCATGCCTTCCGCGAGCACGGCCATAAATTCCAGCTCCAGTGCGATATGGTCGTCGCGCTCCCCGTTTAATTTATTGAATACGATCGCATTATCCATATATAATTTGCGGACTTGGGCGATACAAGCCAAAGCGCCTCCACCTTCATGGCGACTGCGGAACAAGCTTTCACAGGACGGAACGATCGCCTCCCGCCCCGAAAACAAGCGCTCGTACTCCTTCGCTTCTTGATGGCAGACACTGCGAAACATTGCTTCGGGAATGCTCTCCAGATAGGCAATCAGTCTACGCCCCCCCTTGCTGGTCCCTGCCTTCGGGTACTGCGCTACCTTACGGCGCCACTGAGCAATCAAGGACATCCGCGGCGGGCGGCTCAGAAAATCCATTAATAGTTGATATACCATCCCGCGAGTTTCCAACCACTCAACCTGCTCCTGCGTATAGACCAAAGGTTTGAACAGCATTGCCATCCAAATTCATCTCCCTCAAAACGACATCGTAAATCAAACTTGCCATGCCATGATATGAAAAAAAAGATGACTCCCTTCATCATGCGGGAAATCATCTCGAAAGCATATACCGACACATGATTAAGGGGGATCACGTATCGCTCACTTGTATTATACCTCTCATTGTAAGCGCTTTAATGTGATCTTTATTACACTTTACTTCCATTGTATCGTTGTCCGACACAGAATATACTTGAACAGTGTGTGTCAACGCATTGACCCCTAGATGAATATATATTAAATTTGAAACACCTGAAGAGAAAAGGAGGCGTACACATGGAGCAGCTGCTTGACCCCTTTGGGCGAAAACATGATTACCTGCGCATCTCCGTCACTGACCGATGCAATTTGCGCTGCGTCTATTGCATGCCCGCCGAAGGAATGGTGTTTCAACCGCATGAGGAAATCATGAGCTACGAGGAAATTGCCGAGACAGTATCGGCGCTTGCTCCGATGGGCCTCCACAAAATTCGGCTTACCGGCGGCGAACCGCTGGTGCGCAAAGATTTAGAACAACTTGTTGCCATGCTCTCCAGCATTCCGGGCATTGAAGATATTGCACTAACGACGAACGGCATGTTTCTTGCGAAAAAAGCGGAGCTGCTGAAGCAAGCGGGATTAAAACGGGTGAACATCAGTCTGGATTCACTGCGTCAGGACCGCTTCGCGATGATTACCCGCGGCGGTGAGGTGGAGAAGGTGCTGGAAGGCATTCAGGCCGCCGTCGAGGTCGGTTTTGAGCCGATTAAGCTCAACGTGGTCCTGATGAAAGGAATCAATGAGGATGAAATCCGCGATTTTATCGCGTTAACGTTAGATCAGCCGCTGCATGTTCGCTTTATCGAATATATGCCGATTGGCAGTGCCAGCGACACCTGGCGTAAAACCTACCTGCCTCTGACGGCCGTGGAAGACGTCTGCCGGGAAGCGGGCTGGGAAGTGGAAGGCGTCGAAGGTCCGCGCGGTAACGGTCCTGCCGAAAGCCGCCGCGTTGCGGGTGCCGCCGGAACGTTTGGGCTAATTCATCCGGTCAGCGAGCATTTCTGCGACAGCTGCAACCGGCTGCGCTTGACCGCTGACGGACATATCAAGGCCTGCCTGTATTGGTCGGATGAGCTGCACGTGCGCCCCTATGCCGCAGCCGGCGACCATGAAGGCATCCGCTCCCTGTTCCTGAAGGCGCTGGGAGCCAAGCCGAAGAACCATGAAATGGCGCTGGCTTTGGAGCGTAAGCAACAAAGCCATACGCCAACCGCCCGCCGGATGTCCCAGATCGGCGGCTAAACCCCAGAGCGGCCCGACGCTAACCAAGTCCGGGCCTGCTCATAGTCCTCCGGCTTGTTCATATTAAACGTGCACCACTCCAAGGGGAGGCCCGAAGCGTTGGCGAGGGCCTCCCCTTCGATATATTCGGTGCACAGCGTCTCGGTCCAATCCGTCATTTTGAGGCGGCCTGCCCGCAGCCGTGCTTCCAAGCCTGGAAGCACGCTGCGCCGATAGGCCGCCAGCAGCGGATGGGCCCGCCCCTCCGTGCGGGCCAGGATCGCCTCGGCCGCTGCGAAGCCGCCCGGGGCGTCTGCTGCCATGCCGCTTGCCCGGTCAACCCGAGCCGCCGTTTCCTCCGCCGCCTCCGCCCGCTCCAGCAAAGCGCGGAACAGGCCGCGATTCGCGAACGGCGTATCGCAAGCGACCGCGAGGTTCCAGCGGGTCGTCGAGCTCTCCAACCCGGCATGCAACCCAGCCAGCGGCCCGGCCCCCGGATAACGGTCGGTCACGACTTCTTTGCCGAACCGTTCATAAACCGCCTTCGTCCCCCCTGCGATCACGATTCTTGAAGCCACTGTCTCCAGCTCTCGAATCAACCGTTCCAACACCGTTAAGCCGCCAAGCTCAAGCAGCGCCTTATCGCTGCCCATCCGGCTGGATCTTCCACCGGCTAAAATGATGGCGGTTGTGTTCATCAGTTTTCCCCCAATGCATAAATTATGGTAAAACCAAAAAAACTTGGTTTGTATCCCCTTTCACCTGTGTGTTACATTGGGATCATAGTCACAAGCTTCCCGCCTGTGACCATATGGACCCGGATAGAAAGGAATGGCTCGTTTGCAGGAAAAAAGACGATATTCGTCCTTTTCGTTGTTGCCGTTAGGTCTGCTTAACTTTTTTATTTACGGAACCTTGGTCATTTTCACTGCCTTTTTTCAATTATATTTACAGGACATCGGGATGGACAAGCTGGAGATTGGCAGCCTGATGGCCATCGGTCCCTTCATTTCTTTGGTGGCCCACCCGTTCTGGAAATTCCTGGGCGACCAAAGGCAGAATCCACGTGCCATCCTGCTAGCCATGCTGCTGGGCTTACTTATCATGGGACATCTCGTGTTTACGGTCAACACCTTTTCGATGTTGTACGTGACGATGATTCTGCTATATTTTTTCCTAAGCCCGCTGCTCTCGCAAAGCAATACCTTGACTCTCGGCTATATCGCAGAAACGCCGAAGCAATTCAGAACGTACCGCATTTGGGGCTCGCTCGGGTGGACGTTCATCGCGCTGGCCGCCGGACCCATCATCGATGCCGTCGGCCACGAGGGAAGCTCGCTGCTGTTTAGCGTAACGTTGATGCTGGCGATCGGTGCTACCCTGTTGCTGCCCACCATTCGCCAAGCGTCTCAAACCCCTTGGCTGAAGGGAGGGGAGCTGCGTCTGGCGCTAAAGAACAAGTACCTGCTGGTGTTCGTCCTCTTTAGCATGCTGGTAGCAATCCCTAATGCAATCAACACCATCTTTATGCCGCTGTTTATGATCGATCTCGGCGGAACGCGGTTGGCGGTCGGCGGTGCCGTGTTCTTATCGACCGTTTTTGAATTTCTCGCATTGATCCTGCTGGACCGCTTGATAAAGCGAAAATTATCCTATTTGCTCGCTTGCATCACTGTCGTCAGCCTGTTGTTTGCGATTCGCTGGGATTTGATGTCTGAAGCGACACTCCCGGTGCACATCTTGCTCATTCAACTGCTGCACTCCGTAACGTTTGGCGGATTCTTCTACGTCGGAACCAAGCTGATCGCTCTGCTGTTGCCGCGGCCGCTGAGATCAGCGGGACAAGCGGTCTATACCTTTGCTGCCAGCGGCCTTGCCTGCGTGATTGCGGGCTTCTGGGGCGGCTGGATATTTCAAAATTTCGGTCCGGTGGTGATGTACCGGTCCGGCGTCGCGTTAACACTAATCGGTGCGCTTGGGTTCGCCGCGATGTGGTATCAAATCCGCCATCACGGCTATTCGCCGGCAATGGACGATCTACATGATGAACCATAACAACCGGCCAGCTATATGCGCTGCCTGCCGATCTTACGAAATACGAAAGAAAACAATGCCGGATACCGTAACGCCCTCGCTCCCAAACGAGGTGACGCCGGTTGAGGGCATTGTTTTCTTTATTGCATCTCCATTGTAAAATATGAAATGCATTCCATAGCAACATCCTTTTTGATTTCATACAGGGAAGGAGCGGTTTGCCATGCCGAACATCAAACAGATCGCAGAAGCCGCCGGCGTCTCGGTCACAACCGTGTCCCGGGTACTGAACGGCCACCCCTACGTCAGTTCAGCCAAGCGGGAGGCGGTTGAAGAAGCCATTCGCCGGCTCAACTATTCGCGGAACATGAACGCCGTCCATTTGATTAAAGGTATGACGCAAACCATCGGCGTGATCCTGCCGAACATCAACCATTACTATTTTGCCAGGATCATGGAAGGCGTCGCCAAACAGGCGTTGAAAAACAACTACCAGCTGATGCTGTGCCAGACCGGCTACCGCCCGAACGAGGAACGCAAGGTGCTGGAGATGCTTCGCAACAAGCAGATGGACGGGTTGATCATCTGTTCACGAGCCCTGTCCCTCCGCGATATCGAAGTCTTTGCCGACTACGGTCCGATCGCGTTATGCGAGCGGGTGAGCGGCCGCAACCTCTCCTCGGTGTATATCGATCACTATGCCAGCTTTCAAACCGCGATCCGTTATCTCTGGGAAAAAGGGAAACGCCGCATCGCGTTTACAATCTACCGCCGTAACAGCCCCAGCAGCCGCAGCCGTCTGAAGGCTTACACTGATACCCTGGCGGCCTTGGGCGGGCAAGCCCGGGAGGATTGGGTGCTGGACGGCTACCTCGATTGGGAGGATGGCGCGGCGCTGGTGGACCGGCTGCTCGCGATGAACGAGCGCCCGGACGCCTTGCTCATCACAGGTGACCAAGTCGCCGCGGGGTTTATCCTCTCCGCACGCCTTCGCGGGATCGAGGTGCCGGGCGATTTCGCCGTCATCGGCTTCGATAACCAGCCGATCTCCAGCTTGCTTGGGATTACGACGATTGATAACCGGTTGTCGGAGATCGGAGAACGGGCGTTTTCCATCGTCCACGCGCAAATTTCTGGCGGCGAAGGCCAACCCGTCTCGGAGGAGCTTAGCTTTCAGTTTATCGAGCGAAGCTCGGTGTGAAACAGAAAAAAGGAGCCAGCAGAGATCTGCAAGGCTCCTTTTTGTACGCAGGGTTCTGCCGCCGTTAATGGCTTAGGCCTTCGGCAATTGGAACGAGCTTTTCAGCGACACGATACGGTTAAACACCGGTTGACCCGGCTTCGAATATTTCGTATCCACGTTAAAATACCCGTGCCGGAAGAATTGGAATTTATCCTGCGGCTTGGCATCCTTCATGTTAGGCTCTATGAATCCGTGAGCAATCGTCAGCGAGTTCGGGTTGATGAGATCGAGGAACGATTTCTCCTCGGCAGCTTCAGCGGCCGGTTCCGCAGCATCGCGCAGTTCCTCATCAACCAGGCCCTCCACCGTTTCCTCCAACGCCACGTCTGCCGTCTTCTCCGCTTCCTCTTCCAGGATCAGCGGTTCGTACAACCGGAATTCGGCAGGTACCGCTTGAGTAGCCTCCACCCAGTGGATGGTGCCTTTCACTTTACGGCCGGTGAAGCCGGTGCCGCTCTTCGTTTCCGGATCATACGTGCAGTGGATCTCCACCACATTGCCGTCTGCATCCTTGATCACATCGTTGCATTTCACGAAGTAAGCATTTTTCAGACGGACTTCGTTGCCCGGGAACAAACGGAAATATTTGCTCGGCGGATTCTCCATGAAGTCGTCCCGTTCGATGTATATCTCCCGCGAGAACGGAATTTTACGGCTGCCCATGTCCGGATTTTCAGGATTGTTCTCCGCATCCAGCCATTCGATTTGTCCTTCTGGATAGTTGGTGATCACGACCTTCAGCGGGTCGAGCACCGCCATCGTGCGCGGAGCCTTCAATTTCAAATCCTCACGGATAAAATGCTCCAGCATTTTCGGATCCACGTTCCCGAAGTTTTTAGAAATCCCGGTTTCGTAGACGAACGCTTTGATCGCTTCCGGTGTATAGCCGCGGCGGCGCAGACCGGAAATCGTCGGCATCCGCGGATCGTCCCAACCGTCAACGATGCCTTCATCCACCAGCTTTTTCAGCTTCCGCTTGCTGGTCACCGTTTGCGTCAAATTCAACCGGCCAAATTCGTATTGACGGGACACGTGCGGCATTTCCGTTTCGGCGATCGTCCAATCATAGAACGGGCGTTGATCCTCGAACTCGGTCGAGCATAAGGAATGCGTTACGCCTTCGATGGCATCCTCCAACGGATGAGCAAAGGTGTACATCGGATAAATACACCATTTATCGCCGGTGTTATGATGGGTCGCATGCACGATCCGGTAAATGACCGGGTCCCGCAGGTTGATGTTCGGCGAGGCCATATCGATCTTCGCCCGCAGCACCTTTTCCCCATCCTTGAACTCACCTTTCCGCATCCGTTCGAACAGGTCAAGGTTTTCCTCGACCGAGCGGTCGCGGTAAGGGCTGTTTTTCCCCGGCTCAGTGAGCGTTCCGCGCATCTCACGAATTTGGTCGGCACTCAGATCATCCACATAGGCTTTGCCTTTCTTGATCAGCAGCACAGCACGATTGTACATCTCTTCAAAATAATCGGACGCAAAATGCAGCTCTTCCCACTCGAAGCCCAGCCATTTCACGTCTTCCTTAATCGAGTTGACGTACTCTACATCTTCTTTAACCGGGTTGGTGTCGTCAAACCGCAGGTGTGTCCGTCCGCCGAACTCGTCCGCCAACGCGAAGTTGATCCAGATCGCTTTGGCGTGTCCGATATGTAGGTAACCGTTTGGTTCCGGCGGGAACCGCGTAACTACGGTTTTCACCTTGCCGGATTTCAAATCTTCCGAAATGATGTTTTTAATAAAATTGGGAGGGGTGAAGTTGTTTTCCACGGGTATCAACCTTTCCATTCGAGTTCTTCCCCGAATTTTCTTCTTCTAAATATACCGATATCTTCCGAATAGTTCAATGCCTTAAGTACTAACGGACGCTTCACGCGCCGCGCTTGAATCGGGACTTCATCGGCTAAACCTTTCTCCACATTAATATATCGTCAACATACGTTCCGTTAATCAAAAATTCTTCAACAAGCCGGCCCTGTTCCACAAACCCGCAGTTTTTGTAAAAAGCGATGGCCCCTGGATTGCTGGCGAGCACGCGCAGCGACAACTTACGCACGCCCCGCTCGGCCGCCAACTTCACCAAGGCATCCATCAGCACCCGCCCTATGCCCTGCCGCTGGTACTTCGGATGGATCGCGATGTTCAGCTCAAGCACATGTTGGTTGCTGGGCAGCGGGGTCGGCGGCTTAAAACCGATATAGCCGCAGATCTCCTCGCCAATCCCAGCCACAATCTGGCTTCCCGGCGGGCAGCTCTGCAAATACTGCTCCCTCGACTCCCATTCCATTTTTTCCGCTGGCGTGTTGTTATAATCCCAGGTGATCTTGTCAATTTCTATTAAAGCGGCCGCATCACGCATTTCCGATAAACGCGTCCAGATTTCACGGTGATTCATGAACTTCATCCTTTCTACTACTCACTCAGCCAAACCCGACAGCTGCGGGCCACTCTCCCGGTTCACAGCGGCATGCACCAAGAAGGATACCACCGATAGCGCCGCAATGCCCACTGCCAGCCAAGCGACCGGCGTAAGTCCGTTCCAGTCAAACAGCATGCCCATCGCATAAGGTCCAGCAACGCGGCCAGCCGCTCCCATCCCGCCAACCAAACCGAGGTAAAACGGCGCCGCCTTCCCTGTCCGGTCAGAGATAAACGACGGAATCGCCGGAGAGATCAGCATTTCGCCGAAGGTGGTGAGCACCATTGCCGCAACCATGCTCGGGTACGTATGAAAGCTTAAGATTGTAGCGTAACCCAGCATGTAGAATATGGCACTCGCCGTCATTTGGGCTTGCGGGGAGCCGGCAAAGGTCCGTTTTATCCATAAAGTAAAAGGTTGCCCCACAAAAATCAATAAACCGTTCAGCGTCCAGAGAATACTATAATTCCACTCCGGCATGCCTTGGGAGATGATATACGGCGATACGCCGTTGTTCCAAATACAGTTCCCGAGCCAGAGAAAAAACGACCCCACGCCCATAAACAGGTAAACAGGATACCAGCGTATCAGCGTCCAGACGCTTTGTCCTTCCACCGTTTTTTTGCGCTTCTGCACTTGCAGCTCGCCTTGAGTTTTTTGAACTTTGTTCAAATAAAACCAAAAAAACAAGGCAAACCCCGCCGATGTGAGTCCATTCAAAATAAAACTGAGGTCATACGATATCTGTGCCAAAAACCCGCTGATCGCCGTCCCCAAAGCCACACCAATATTGTTGGCAACGTAAATGACATTAAACAGTTCCCCGCGCTGCTCGGCAAAACGAAAGCCGATAAACGCTTGGATGGCCGGCATCGTCGTGGCATTAAAAAAACCAACCAGCAGCATCAGCAGCATAAACAAATGCCAATTCCCGCTTCCGTAGGGCAGCAGCATCAGGAATAGTGCCGTCAAAGCAAGACCGCCAACGATCAAGCGCTTGACGCCTAAACGATGGTACAGCGCTCCGCCCAGCAGCTGACCTGCAATCCCGCCGACGGACATGACGAGGATAACCAGACCGGCATCTGTCACTGTCCGCCCCAGCACTTTAAACACGAACATCGTGACCAAAGGCCACATCAACGAACCGCCGGCCGAGCTGATCAAGCTTGCGATTAAAAACACCTTGACTTCCCGCGGATAAGACTGCAGCCATCTCATCGTTATTCCCCCTCTGCTGCAACAGTTACATATATACAAAAAAGGAGGGCCACCAGGGCCCCCCACGATCAAATCAGATGGTTCGGCAAATTTTGCTTGTACAACGCCCAGATTATAATAGTATCGCCTAAAAGCGCAACTCAGGCAAGTACATATCTATCGGCGCTTAACATCCACCACGGTGGAAAAGAATACCGCTCCGCCGCCCATATCAGCCAACCGGTCTGGGGTTAAGGCGTTCGCGCGCGTACGCTTCCCGTCCTCCTGCTGCCACCATAACCCTTGGCTGACCACCGTGCCCGGCAGCATCTTGTCGGTGACGGACGCCGTAACGTCGTAGCTGCCGCGGTCATTCCACACCGTCACTTCGTCCCCATCCGCAATCCCGCGCGCAGCGGCATCGTCCGGATGAATTTGCAGCACCGGACCTTTCTCCAGCGCCTTTAACTTCTCCACATTCCCAAACGTTGAGTTGAGGAAGCTGTGGTTTGGCGGGGAGATAAACATCAGCGGATACGGCGTGTCCTTGCCGGGACGGCGCTCACCGTCATAGCCTTCCACCAGCGGCACATACGTTGGTAACGGCGGTAGTCCTGCCCGCTCCAGCGTGGCGGAATACAGCTCGATCTTCCGCGACGGGGTCGGCAGATGGTCGAGCCAGGTTCGCTGCGGTTCCATGTTCAGCTTCACGAACCGCTGCTCCTTCAGCTTCTCCAGCGTCACGCCTTCCAGATACGGATTATGCTTGAAATCCAAAGCCTGCCGGATCATATCCTCTTCCGTGTCGCGGAACGCATCGTCGTCAAACCCCATCACGGCCGCCAACAGCTTAAACGTTTCGACGTTGCTTTTGCTTTCGCCCCGGGGAGCGATCACCGGCTCTTGAAGCTGGATATAATGATGCCAGTAAGAACCGTACAAGTCCGTATTTTCAAAAGAGGACGTCGCCGGCAACACAATATCCGCGTATTTGGTCGTGTCCGTCAAAAAGAGATCATGCACCACGGTGAACAGGTCCTCCCGTAGAAGACCTTGCTCCACCTTCCCTGTATCCGGGGCTACAACCGCCGGATTGGCGCAGTAGACATACAAGGCGCGGATCGGCGGATCAAGCGTCAACAAGACGTCACCCAGCTGGTTCATGCTGACCGTACGCGCGCCCGGGTTGGGCCGGAGATCGGGGCGCTCGAGCGCGGTCGCGTTCATCTTGCTGTAAGCGCCGTTGGATTTGTAGGCGCCGCCCCCCGGCACGAGCCACTGGCCGGTTAACGCCGGCAGGCAGCTGATCGTGCGGACCGTCATCCCGCCATTGTCGTGATGCTGCAGGCCGTTGCCGATATGAATGTAGGCGGGCGAAGTTTCGCCATACAGAACGGCCAGCTTCACGATCGACTCGGCCGGTACGCCGGTGATCGCCGCCACACGCTCCGGCGTGTACTGCTTCACGTGCTCACGCAGCTCGGCATGGCCAACCGTATAGCGTTCCAAGAACGCTTCGTTCACCAGGCCACGTTCGAACAGCACGTGCATCATCCCAAGCGCCAACGCTGCGTCCGTGCCCGGATAAAGCGGGATAAACCAGTCGGCCCGCTGTCCTGTCCGGTTGCGGTGCACGTCGATGACGACGAGCTGTGCTCCCTGTTTGCGGGCTTTTTCGATCAGGGCAATCTGGTGCATGTTGGTGCTAACGAGGTTGCCGCCCCACACGATGATCAGCTTGGCCTTGACCGTCTCTTCCGGGCTCGTCCCGCCGCCGAATCCCATCGTATATCTCCATCCCGCAGTGCCCGCGGAATTGCATATGCCTTGTTGCAGCTGCGTCGCGCCCAAACGGTTGAAGAACCGCCGGTCCATCCCATCGACGCTCAAGATCCCCATATTGCCGTAAAAACTGTACGGCAGGATCGACTCCGACCCATACTCCCGGATCAATCCCTTATAACGATCCGCGATCTCTTGGATCGCTTCATCCCAGGTGATGCGTTCAAACTTCCCTTCCCCCTTGCGTCCAACGCGTTTCAGGGGATACAGCACCCGTTCGGGATGGTAGACCCGCTCCGCCATATTGCGGACCTTGTTGCAGATCGCGCCTTGCGTAATCGGGTGATCGGGGTTGCCGGTCACCTTGACGATTTTTCCATTCTCTTTATGAAGCAGCAAGCTGCACGTATCGGGACAATCCAGCGGACAAACCGCAGGAAACACCCCGTTAGGTTCATGGATCATGTTCCACCCCTCCTGTCTGTAGCCTATTGTAAGAATAAACGTCCCCGGCGTAAACCCCAAGGCGGGAATTTCCTTATGGCGGGATGGTGGGATGCGAAATGGCGAGGTGGTAGGACGGTCAAGATGACGGATGGCCGGATGGCAGGTTGGCAGGGCCGGGGGCCGATGCCGGAGTGTGGGGGTGTTCCGCACACCTCTTTACACGATTATCCCCTTCGTTCAGGTGTATAACTTTGATTAATAATCCATTTTTACAAGTATCCCTTTCGTTCAGATATCCGTATTTGATTAGATATCCATCTTAGGTCGGTATCCATTTTGATCAGGTATCCGCTTTCTTCAGGTATCTTTTCGGGAGGTAGAGATTCGAAGGAAGGGGCGGTTGATGAGAGTTAATGAGGTTAATAAAGATATGAGGGATGATGAGGGTAACTTTCTAGCCCATAGCTGATCGGCTGGTTTGCTGGTTAGCTGGTTTGCTGCTAGTCGAGGCTCACTTTTATCCTTACAAATTCTTTCTGATTCATCGGGATAATGGTGTAAAAAGCGCTCCGACAGACAGCAAACCCAGCCCAGCCCAACCAAACCGGTTTATCCGTGTTCTCTCGCCGCTACAGATGACGTAGTCAACTCAGTAACCTGTGCGTCTTTGGACCCTTTATCCTTCAGAAAAGCAGTCCAATACGCCGAAGCCACGAAGATGGCCCCGCCGGTCAAATTCCCCAGCCATACCGGCACAAAGTTACCCAAGTATTCGCCCCAGGAGTAATACCCTTCAAAGATCGCTGCGGGAATCAGGAACATATTCGCAACAACGTGCTGGAAGCCGATCGCGACAAAGGCCATCGTTGGGAACCAGATGCCCAAGATTTTACCGCTCATATTGTCTGCACCATAAGACAGCCAAACCGCCAAAGCAACCAGCCAGTTGCAGCCGATCCCGGACACAAACGCTTGCAGGAAGCTGTCGTCCAGCTTATGACCGGCCATATCGACCAGCTTCTCAAGATAAGGTCCGCTGGCTGTTAAGCCAACCACATGCCCGAAAAAATAAGCAACGAACAAAGCGCCAACGAAATTGCTCAAAGTGATGAGGACGAGATTTTTGCACACGTCACCAGTGGAAATCCGCCCCGCCATCCGTGCTAACGGCACAGCCATCATATTGCCGGTCAACAGCTCACCGCCCGCCAGCAGCACGAGGATCAGCCCGATCGGGAAAACCGCAGCCCCAATGAAATTGGCGATACTGCCCCATTCCGCCGGAGCGCTGCTGATCACGCGAATATCAAGAAGGAAGCCAAGCGCGATAAACGCCCCGCCCAAAAAACCAAGAATCAATACGGTAAGCAGCGGATAATGTGCTTTTTTGACGCCATATTCCACGGATACTTCGGCAATTTGCGCAGGTTTTGAATAAGCCATGATCCTGTCTCCTTTATATGTCACTTCTAAACGACACTTCACAGGTCATTCGTCGTTATTAAGACGTGTTTATTGTAGCGTGCGAGTCTACCTCGAAAAAATAACATAGATCACGTTAACGTTTTCACAAAGTCGGTGTTGCATCATGAACACAAAAGACCCCTTCCGGAGCAATCCCGGAAAGGGTCTTTAACCTACACGTTAACCGTGCATTTACTTGGATGGTGCGGCGATCCCGTCCAATATTAACTGCCATACGGCATCGAAATCTGCATCAATCCGTTCATTCGTCCATTGGCGGAAGTGCGCAGGATGATGAAAGTGCAGGAACGCCAGAAAGATGGCTCTTGCGGCTTCCTTCGGCTCCAGCGCTTTGAATTCTCCCGCACGAATGAACTCGCTGATATTTTTTTCTTAGGCGTGAACAGTTTCCCGCTTCGGAACTTCCGGCAGCACCTCTAAGCCTGCGCTGTTCAAGAAATTCCACGGCTTGTTGTAATGAGGTTGGAAGAAGAAATCAACGAAAGCGAGCTCTTCCATTTTCATTCCGTTTTGGATGCATACCGAAATCGTTTTGATCGACTGAGTCAGATCCACCTTCGACATGATTTGTGCACCCAGGATCCGGCGAGTATTTTTCTCATAGACCACCTTCAGCATGACCGGCTCATGGGTTGGCATAAATTCCGGTCGGTAGTTGTCGGTGATGAGTACCGCCTCTGCATCCAAACCGGCGTCCTTGGCCGCTGCTAAAGTTAAACCGGTCCCGGCGATGTTATCCTCGTAAATTTTAATCCCCGAAGTGCCTTGGGTACCCATATACTTCACGGTTGGCGCAACCAAATTTCGCGCTACCAACGTCCCCATGCGAACGGCGTTGGTTGCCAGCGGGATATAGGCATGCTTGCCTGTCGGGTTATAGAAGACGGCGCAGCTGTCGCCTGCCGCATACACATCCGGCTTCGAGGTGCGCATATATTCGTCCACAATGATCGCGCCGTTGTCCAGCATGTCGACCTGACCTTTTAACAGCTCCGTGTTAGGACGGAACCCGATGCACATGATCACCAGGTCTGCAGCGTATGTGCCTTTATCGGTGATGACTTTCGTTACTTTGCCGTTCTCGCCTTCAAAGCGCGTGACCTTTTGGCCTAAAGCCAGCTCGATGCCGTGTTCGCGGAGCGATTGTTCGATCTTGTCCGTGTACTCCGGATCGAGGTATTTGCTCAAAATACGGTCCTCCGCATCGATCAACGTAACTTGCTTCCCATTAAGCTGGAACGCTTCAACCAGCTCCACGCCGATGTAGCCTGCGCCGACAACAACGATATGTTGGCTTGCTGCGCTTTTTCGATGATGGTGTTGGAGTGGTTATAGTTCTTCGAAAGCAAAATATTCTCCAGATCACTGCCCTCAAATTTCGGTACGATCGGCCACGACCCCGTCGTGACAATCAGCTTGTCGAAGCGATCTTCAAACACTTCGCCCGTCTCCAGGTTCCGGGCTTGAAGGACTTTCGCATCCGTATCTACCGATACGACTTCGTGCCGCATCTTTGTATTTACACCCAGCTCAGCCAATTGCTGCGGCGAGGAATAGAACAGCCCCTGAGGATCCTTAACCATCCCTCCGACATAAAGAGCGATGCCGCACGACAAGAACGAGATATTGTCGTTCCGTTCATATACGGTAATTTCCGCATCCGGGTAAAGTTTGGCCGTATTAACGATCGCCGCCGTGCCTGCATGGGTACATCCGATAACTGCTACTTTCATGATTTCTTCCTCCTCCATAATCAATACCTGTTTGATTGTGTATAGCTAATTTCTTAACTTGTGAAAATCGTCACTTATAAAACTCGAGTTGTTGTGAAATATTTCACTTCATGGTTCTTATTATAGTGTGACTTTTTTCACATTGCAAGAGGGAAAAGAAAGTAAAATTTCTCAATTTAAAATATCCGAAAGGCCCCTATGGCTCCTTCTCGCGCGCCTCTTTGCACGATTATCCCTTTGGTTCAGAATTGGGGAACCCTTATCAGACTTCCCTTCGATTTGGGATATTAAGCTGGAAGGTTGAGGGATCGGAAAAAAGAAAAGCACTTAGACAACTCCTGAAGCCTCTTCAGGATCGCCAAGTGCTCGTTATTCATATTGCGTATGTAGAAACCAACAACCGCGCGCATCCTTACCCCTGCGATAGCCGTCTCTTTATTGCGCTTGAGCCGCAGCAAGCTGCTGACGGATCTCGGCGTATTTGGCCTCCCGCTCCGGCTTGGTGAGCTTGGGACATCCGTAACAGTAGCCATGGCCGGTGTCCGTCCGATAGGCTAAGCAACAAGTTGGTTTCATCGGCGATTTCTCGCCTGGCCGATAAGGATCATCCAGCAACACTTCCTTGATCCGATACGGATTGCGCTTTAGGCCAAATACCTCGGCTGGCAGCTCCTTCACGAACTCGTACTCCTCCAGAAGCCGAGAACGCAAGGTTTCCTCCTCCAGACGCCCGGCGATGGCATGGACGTAATATTGCACGCCTAACGGCAGCTGCCCCCACAGCTGCGCAACCGGCAGCTTCGAGACTGCAGCAATATTTTCCATGACTGGTCGCAGCACTTCGCCATAAAAACGGGTCAGCTCGCGGGTCTGCCAGGGCAGACGGTCACCGGTTGGCCAAGGCTGTTCAGCCTTATCGTTCAGCACAAAATAAACCCAAGGGAATCCGTTGACCATCACGAGTTGCAGGGTGAGATTTTCGAGCGAGAAATGCAGCTTGCCCGAGGCCACCGACCCCATGTAGTGCAGCGCTGCACACACCACCCGCCAGCTCGTAGCGAAATAGGTTGCGGATACTTGAAGATCAAGCCCCTTAATTTTCTCCTGGTAGATTTCCAAAAAAGCCACCAGCTGCCCGCGATCCAACAGCATCTCAGCGGGCATCGTGAAAAAGGCATCCGTCCGCTGCTCTGTTACAATCGCCAATTGCTGCTCCAGCAGCTGATAATTGATGTTCATCTTTGGTTCCCCCACTACAGGAACGAGACGACTTTGGGCGAAACCTCTTCCGGTCCATCATTTTTGCCCTTGCGTACTTTGCCTTCGGCTGCAGCCCGGTACAGCTCATAAGGGAGGCACAGCGGTACGCCACTCCGCGGATCGGTCACGATATCCGCCTCGATGCCAAACACGTCGCGCAGCACTTTGGAGGTCACAACCTCTTCCGGTGTACCGGAAGCGACGGCCTGGCCTTGCTTGATCGCAATCATGTAATGCGCGTAACGAGCGGCATGATTCAAATCATGGACAACCATTACAATCGTCCGGTTGGATGTGGCATTCAGCTCTTCAAGCAGTTGAAGCACTTCCAACTGATGGGCCATATCCAGGAACGTCGTAGGTTCGTCGAGGAACAGGATATCCGTCTCCTGCGCCAGCGCCATGGCGATCCAGGCCCGCTGCCGTTGACCGCCGGACAGATGCTCTAAGGCCCGGTCACTGAACTCGGTCATGCGGGTGGCTTCGATCGCCCACTCCACAATTTTCCGGTCCTCGGCCTTCAAACCTCCAAACCCCTTCTGATGCGGAAAACGCCCGTACGATACAAGCTCATAGACCGTTAATCCTTCCGGGGCGGTTGGGTTTTGCGGAAGAATCGCCAGCTGCTTGGCTACTTCCCGCGTCGACTGCTTATGGATCGATTTGCCGTTCAGCAGCACGCTGCCGGACTTCGGCTGAAGGATCCGAGCCATCGTTTTCAGGACCGTTGATTTACCGGAACCGTTCGCGCCAACCAACGCCGTGATTTTCCCCTCGGGAATCGAAATGTTTAAGTCTTCGACAATCAGACGATCCTCATAGGCAATGTCTAGATGCGAAGTTTTTAAGGAAACCATGGCACTCATCCTTTCCGTGTCCAACTGAATAAACCCACCAATGTATCATTGTAAAAAGAGTCTATATCACGACTTCATCTTAGATTCATAAAAACTTCATCTTCTTAAAGATACTGATAATCATTATCAGGTGTCAACTGTTAATTTTATTAGGTTCCTTCGCTGGATGGAAAATCTAAAAAAGACGCCCGCAGGCGTCTTTCCTGGATGAGCTCATGATCTCGAAAAATCCCATGAAATCACTGGCCCGAAACCGGGACGGCATCATAGTATTCTTCCAACGTAATGCCGCGTTTGCCGATGTCGGCCGCGATTTCTTTCCCTACATAACGCAGGTGCCATGGCTCATATTTGTAGCCGGTAATGTCTTCCTTCCCTTTCGGATAACGAATGATAAAGCCGTATTCGGTGGCATGATCCGCCAGCCAGGCCGCTTCCTTCGTGTCACCGAAGCAGCTTTCCGCTGCGCATTTGCCATCGCTGCCTGATACGTCGATCGCCAGACCCGTCTCATGCTCGCTGTGGCCCGGAACCGCGCTGTACGTCTTCGCGACTTCCTCGCCGTCCTTCTCCACGTAACGGTTAAACAGCGCCGTTTGGGTCTTATGTGAACGGTACGCCGACACGCCGGCCAGATAGATACCGTCTTTCTCGGCTCCAGCGAACAGCTCCTCGAGCGCCTTTGCCGCCTCTTTGCGCATCATGCGTTTTTCGATTTTTTCTTTGAATGTAAACCGGACGTCGGGATAGACCAGATCCTTCGGCTCGTAATCCTCCGGTAAAGCAAATTGCTTGTTGATCAGCACCGCCACGCTGTACGGATCCCCCATCGCTGCGCGGTCCCCTCCGCTGCTGTCGCTGGAACCGTCAGGGGCCTGTGCCGAATCGCTGGAATCCCCGTTCCCGGTAATGCCGCCGTTTGCTGCGTTATTGCCTTCCGTAGCTTGGTCGTCCATGGTGTCGGTGTCGTTGGCGGCATTGTCCCCCGCACCGTTATTTGCGCCGGCGGCCGTGTTCGTGCTGTTCTGTGCCGGTGTCTGCGGAGCGTCGGCCGCTTGTTTGCCGCAGCCTGCGATTAATACCGCTGTTAACAACAGCGCCATCGCCGCAGTCACCACGCCTTTCTTGCTGTTCATCCTGGTTCCTCCCTGTGGCGGTGCCTGGATTGACGTTTCTCAGGCACCTGTTGTGTATTCTACTATCCTTTTAACGTTAACGGATGGAGTGCGTAAGAAGTTACATGGAAATTCGAGGGCGCCGGCTACCGCCCCCGGCGCCCTCGCCCTCCGCCGCGGCCGCTCTGCCCGCGGCGGCCCGGCCCACGGCGGCCCGGCCCTGGCGCGCGCGAGGCGCCCCCGGCGGCGCCGCTCTTCTCATATCGCTGCCGCTCCAGCTTGCGGCCGATGCCCCGCTCGATCAGGCGCAGCGCCTCCATATCCTTCGGCGCGGCGAACGTCACGGCCACGCCCTTCTCCCCGGCGCGGCCCGTCCGCCCGATGCGGTGGATGTAGCTGTCCACATCGTGCGGAATGTCGTAGTTGAAGACGTGGGTGACCCCTTCCACGTCGATCCCGCGCGCCGCGACGTCCGTCGCGACCAGCAGCTCCAGCTTCGCGCTGCGGAACGCGCGCATCACCTGCTCGCGCTTCGCCTGCGATAAGTCGCCGTGCAGTTCGTCCGACTGGAAGCCCGCGACCTGCAGCGCTTCATTCAGCGTGCTGGCCCGGCGCTTCGTGCGGCAGAAGATCACGGCCAGATAGGGACGCTGGCTGCGGATCGACTCGATCAGCGCGCTCTGCTTGGTGCGGTCCGTGCATTCCACCAGGATCTGCCGGATGCTGTCCAGCGTCACGCGCGAGGTTTCGGCGATCTGGATGTCGCGCGGCTTGTCCATATACGTTTTTGCCAAGCGCTTCACATTGCCCGGCATCGTTGCCGAGAACAACATCGTTTGGCGGCTGCGCGGAACGAGCGACAGAATCTCCTCCACCTCAGCCAAAAAGCCCATATGCAGCATCTGATCCGCTTCATCGAGCACCAAGTAGCGAACGGCGCCCAGCGTCAGCGAGCCCCGCCGCAAATGATCCAGCAGCCGGCCCGGCGTGCCGATGACCAGCTGTGCACCATTTTTCAGCTTGCGCAGCTGCCGCTCCACGTCCTGACCGCCGTAGGCAGCCAGGACGGAGAGGCCTTCCATCGCCTCCGCCAGCTTGCGGGCCTCCGCAGTAATTTGAATCGCCAGCTCCCGCGTCGGGGTAATGATCAGCGCCTGCGCCTCAGGGCGCTCCGGGCGGATCTTCTCCAAAATAGGCAGCAGAAACGCCAGCGTCTTGCCCGTGCCGGTCTGCGCCTGCACGATCGCGTCCTCGCCCGACTGCAGCACAGGGATCGCTGCCGCCTGCACCGGCGTCGGGTTCACGATGCCTTGTCCCTGCAGCTTGCGAACCAGGAGGGGCGATACATTTAAACTCTCAAAAGTTGTCAACAGGTTTCACCTCATCTTCTTCAGCTTCCCTATTGTAACACATCCTTAGAACCTTCCCGACCGGAAGATCGAGTAAAGCAGCCACAAGAACATCAGCGTCGCGACCACAAAGCCGATTTCGATTGCCGGAATGTTCCAAAGCAAAGTCGGCATCCGCGAAAGGGAAGAGCCGATGATGAGGCCAACCATAATGATGCTGAAGGCCAGCAATACGATGCTAAACGACAAGCGATTGCTGATCTGGTCCAGCTTACGGAGCAGCTGCTCCATCTCCGGTACGTTCATATCCATCTTCAGCTTGCCGCGAGCTAGTGCGCTCGACAGATTGCGGATCTGCTGCGGAAGATCCACAAGCGAATCCGCCAGCTCGTAAGCTTCGTCAAACAGCTTCTTGCCAAGCCGGCGCGCGGCATATTTCTCACGCATCAGCTTGCGCCCGAAAGGCTCCGCTAAATCCAGAATGCGAAGGTCCGGGTCGAGCGCCAACGCCACCCCTTCGACGGTGAGCAGCGCTTTGCCCAGCAGCAAGAGGTCAGCGGGCAGCACGACGTGATGCTTCTGGGCCGTTGCAAACAGATCCTGTAACGCCTGACCGATCTGGATCTCTGCGAACGGGATATCATAGTAGCGCTCACGAAGCCGATCCAGGTCCATGCGCAGTCCGGCCGTATCGGCATCGTCTCCGACAAGGCCCATGCGCAGAATCGCCCGCACCATCCCCTCCGTGCTGCGCCGCATCAAGGCGATCACCAGCGAGGACAGATGATCCTTCATCTCCTCGCTAAGCCGCCCCACCATACCGAAGTCGATGAAGGCGAGCTCCCCTTTGCTGGTCACCAGCAGGTTGCCGGGATGGGGGTCCGCATGGAAAAAGCCCCCCTCAAAGATTTGCCTAAGCAGCGCATTCACCAGCCGCTCCGCCAGATCCTTACGGTCGTACCCCAGCGCATCAATCGCCAGCAGACGGTTGAGATGCTGCCCCTCCACGAATTCCATCGTTAACACGCGGGAGGTCGTGAGTGGCCAATGGACCGCCGGGATATATATTCCTTCATCCGCCTTGAATTGCCGGCGAATCCGCTCCATGTTCCGGCCCTCGAAGCCGTAATCCAGCTCCGCGCGGATCGAGCGGGCGAACTCTTCGACCATTTGGGGAATTTGATACCGGGATACCCAGGACCAGCGTTTGTTCGCCAGCGTCGTCAGATGCTGCAGGATGTCGAGATCCATCTCGATCACCGGGGCGATGCCGGGCCGCTGGATTTTGATTGCGACCGGCTCTCCTGTTATGAGGCGGGCCCGATGCACCTGGCCAATCGAAGCTGCCGCGAGCGGCGTCTCGTCGAAGCTCTGGAACAGCCCTGCCAGCGTCTGTTCCAGCTCCGCTTCCAAAATGGCGCGAGCCTCCTCCGCCGGAAACGGCGGCACCTGGTCCTGCAGCTTGACGAGCTCTTGGATGATCGCCTCCGGCAGCAAATCCGAGCGCGTGCTGGCCAATTGGCCGACCTTCACGAAAGTCGGGCCCAGCTCCTCCAGCACGAGCCGAATTCGCTCGGCCAAGGTCCGCGAACCGCGCTCGCCGGTGTGCTGCGGCCGCGAAGGCAACCGGATCAGCCGGGCCAAGCCGATCTCCTCGGCCAAATAGCCAAAGCCATGGCGCCCAAGCGCCATGGCGATTTCACGATAACGGCCGGTATGTCGAACGAAGCTGCTCATTGCTTTAAGGCTGCTGCAGCTCGGCGAGCTGAATTTCCAGCTCCGCTACCCGCCGTGTCAACTCCTCTACCTCTTTTGCCGTGGCCAAGCCCATGTTCTGCAACGCGGACCGAACCTGCTCATTCACCAGCTCTTTGAACTTGCTTTGCTCTTCGCTGCCGCGTTCAATCAGCTTCTCCACCAGCTGTTTTGATTCGGAAGGGGCCAGCTCTCCGCGTTTTACCAAATCATCGACGATGCTTTCGATCTTCTCCTTGCTCATGATCGTCAAACCCCAACCCAGCGAAATCGCTTTTTTCAGTAAATCGCTCATTGCCCATCATCCTTTCATTTGAGGTTTGTAGTACCTATACCTATCATTACCCAATTTAGGCTCGTTGTTCATCTCCGCCGCTTGGGGCTGCAAAGAGCGGTTCGGCTTCACCCGCATAATAACGGGCCAACTCAACCATCATGCTGCCCATCCGTTCTTCCTTGGGAGCCAGCACCCGGGGCACCCCGGCTTCGTATAGACCGGCTGCCGTCACTTTGCCCACAGCCACCGCTAATACCGGGCCTTTCAGCACCTCCAGCAAAGCGTCAAGTTGCCCCTGACGCTCCGCGTGCTCCATCAGAAAGCGCACCTGCGGTCCGCTTGTAAACGTCACAGCATCAATTTCCCCGGCCAAAATATCGCTCAACAACTTCTCTAACTCCGCTTCGGGAGGCGCAATATGCTTGTAGGGCAGCAACTGGCGGCAGCTCGCCCCTTGCTCCTCTAACCAAGCGACCAGGCGGGGCGCCGGATCGCCGTGCAGCTGCAACAACACGCTTGCTCCGCGCAATTCATGTTGCGCTAACCCGCGAATGAGGCCTTCCGTACTGCCGTCATCGTCGCGGACGATCGGGGTTAGCCCCCGTTTTTTCAGAGCGTTAACCGTCTTGTAGCCCCGAGCGGCAATGTTCTCCTCTCGAAGGCGCTCCAACAATTGATCGGCGACGCCCATATCCTGGGCCATATCGAACAGCGCATCCACCCCCATCCCCGTCGTAAAAATCGACCAATCCGGCGGATGCTCCACCCAATCGACAATACCGCTTCGCAACGCCTGATCGTCGAGCAACACGGTTCCCTGTGCCGGACGGTACAGCGGGATACCTCCCATGTTCTCAACCAGCTTGCCTAGTTCCTCTGCCCGACGGGGCCCGGTCAACGCAACTTTTTTACCTTCCAGTCTCCGTGCCATCGTATACCTCCCAGGTTTATCCTATTAACTACCTTCAGCTTATACGACGGAGAAAGCGAAGTAAATTGCCATTTCGGCGATCGGCCGTTAGCCTGCCTTCGGTTCCGGTTTATTTCGGCGTGGTCGCAGCACCGCAAAGAACAGGATCGGAAAGACAAGGTAAAAGATGAAGCCGATCAACGGAAGCACGAAGTTAAAGTGAAAGAGCTGCAGCGCATTTTTAAAGAACCAGACGGAGCAGGCAAAGGCCAGCGCGCCGGCGGGAGCTGTCATCAGCCGGCCGGACAGCTTGGGGACGACGATTTGCAAGGTGTAACACAGCACATAGAGATCGAATGCGATCTTACTCAAGGCCGTCGGATACCAGAAACCCAAAAGCAGCAAATCGAAGCGATCGATAAAATCGGTGATCTGAATTTGACGGATCATCTCGTAACTGGGGTGAATCAATCTTTCGACCAAAGGGATCCCCAAAACCATCTGCGTTATCAGCAACAGTACCACCATCAAGACGGTGCCTATGACCAAGCTGACGTAGCCTGCAATTGCCTTGTAGTATTTACCGGAAATCACGAGCGGAAGCACCAGAATTTCAGCCTGATAGGGGAAGACATACCAGGTTCCCTCCATAATCCCAGACCAATCCGGTGAGAAATAAGGTACTAAGTATGTGAAGTTTAGATCACGCATCAATACCAAAACACCAATAAACATGGAGGCGATAAAAATCGGTATGTAAATTTCGCTGAGTCCCAAAAAGGCCCGAATGCCTCCCTGACAGATGTAAACCGCCGTTGCGGTCACCATCAATCCGAGAATCGGGACCGGCGTCCGATTGAGCAGCACGGTATTGGTGAAATCCGAGATAATTCGGATGTCTCTTGCACATATAAACAGCAGAAACAAGAGGTAGATGACCAGCAGGGCCCTGCCGAAAACAGGAAACCTGCCGGCCATCGCCTGCAACAAATTGCGATCAGAGAATCGCTTCAGCGTCGTGGAGACCAACCACAACGACACAAGGCAAATCAGCCCGCTCATTATATAGCTGATGACGGCGTGCTGGTGAGCCGCTTGAGTCGCTAAAGTGTACGTATGCAGATACGATATCGATCCGATGTACAGGACCCCAAGCAGAGTGATTTGCCGTTTGGTAATTTTCATGACAGGCACACTCCTCCATGTTCGGTAGGGTTATCAATGATGATGATCAAACGGTACCAGCGGCTGTAACACCCGTCCCAGCCACTCTGTGGGATAGAAGACTTGGGAGGACCATGTCACATAGATCAGGATCCCGAAGGAAGCGGCCATCACCGAATAAAACGCCCAGCGGCTCAGCGCCCCTCCTTCCCGGAGTGCCTCCCGGTCCCGCCAGCAGTTGAAAGCAATCAACAACAACAATCCAATGTAGGAACTAGTCATTCTTGAGAAGCTCCTCCTTTATTCCCAGCGAGTCGATTAATTCGCCGCTATTCTCCAGATGAACCTTTGTCCGGACACGGACCTCGACTTCCGGCAGCAGGTCATGCCAGCGGTGTTTCATTTTGTTCCATTCGGCAGGGTACTTGCTGTTCAGGGCGGTGCTAAATCCATAAATATCCGATCGATGCTTTTGAAACGTTTCTTTAATGACCGACTGGATCTCCTGATCCAGAAACGTATTGGCATGCTTCTCCAGCGATAACATCATCGTGTGTTCGAAACTTTGCCGGGTCACATTTTCCAAGATCAACCCGGTCGCCTCGATCTCCAAGTCAAACGAGATGCTCCCATCCTCCAGATGAGGATGGATTTTCCTGTGGATTTGATTTAATACGATCGTCGCCGATTCTTGCGGATGATGTTCACCCATCACGACCGTGAATTTGGGATTCAGCGCCTGCCCCATCGCGATCAGCGCCATAGGCGCTTGCTTATCAGTTAAATAACCCGACAGCCTGTCGTCGTGAAATACGCCTAATCCATCCAGCCTGACCAGGCTTTGGCCATTCCCGACCTTCTCGGGAACACTGGGCGTCGTCACCATGACCGGAATTGCGAAATCTCTTCCTTCGGTTAGCAGCGCATTGGCCATGCTTTGGATAGAGATCGGGTCCTGCATGGCCGACTTGGCCAGCTCGCGGATCATTTCCGAAGGGGATTGCTCGATCGGGGCCTCAACGTCCAGCAATTTATATCCTGGCCCGCGGCTAAGCACAACGTAGGTCGTTAGCCGATTTTGCGGAAACCGAGCCAAGACGTCGATAGACCCGGCAATTCCCGATTTGGCGAACTCCTCTCCAATAATCGTCACCCTCCGGTGAGAGAAGTTGATCACCCGCGATAAACTGTCTTGCAACTTTTCATTCGCCTGGAATGGCGTTGGCGCCGTTTGGGAAACCATCAGGTAGGTTTTGCTGCCGGTCGTTCCGCCCCCGCCCCCTTGGGTGCCAGCACCCCCGAGCGAACTGGGCAAGGCGATTTGCGCGGTCGAACGAATTTGGCCTTCATCCAAATCCGTTGAAGTCGCCAGAACAAAGGCAACATCGTTCACTTCGACGCGATCCCAGCAGCCCGTCAGCAGGCAGGGAAGCAGGACGAACACGCTAATCGCCCGAACCCGGGCAAAGCTTGCTTTCACGAACGTTCACCATCCTTCATTGGAATCACTCCCCAATGGACGGGATTTTCCGATTCGACGAACGTTCCCTCGGGTTGCGTCCGAAGGCCGCTCCTTCATCTTCCAGATCGGCACCCTGCTGAAAATATCCTTCATATCTCTTGCCTCATACGGGGCTACCCCCTTCATGTAAGGCACGCCAAACGACTTTAACTGCGTTAGATGGACGACGATCCAAATCGCACCGATCACGATGCCAAATAATCCGAAGGCGCTGGCCAGCAGCATGATCGGAAAACGCAGCATCCGAACCGTCACCGCAAGACTAAAACGGGGAATCGTGAAGGAAGCGATCCCGGTCAGCGAGACGACGATAACCATCGGTGCGGACACGATGCCGGCCTGGACTGCAGCTTGCCCAATCACCAGCGCCCCCAGGATGCTGACCGCTTGCCCAACCGTTTTGGGCAGACGGATGCCGGCCTCCCGCAGCGCTTCAAAGGAGATTTCCATAATAAAGGCCTCCACCAACGCGGGGAAAGGAATCGCTTCCCGGGAAGCAGCGATGCTTAAGATTAAAGTCGAAGGCAGCATATCCTGATGGAAGGTCGTGACCGCGATATACAAGCTGGGCAGAAACAGGGCAAGAAACAAGAAAAAGATGCGAATCCAGCGAATCATATTGCTGATGAAAAAGCGTTCGTAATAATCCTCGCTGGCCTGCAGAAGCTGCCATAACGTCACAGGAGCAATCAGCACAAACGGCGTGCCGTCCACAAAAATGGCGATCCTCCCCTCCAGCAGCTGCGCAGCAACGGAGTCTGGCCGTTCGGAATATTGCATCTGCGGAAACGGCGAGGAAGGATTATCCTCAATCCATTCCTCGATGTATCCGGATTCCAGAATCCCATCGATATCGATGCTCTCGAGCCGGTCCTTTACATCAGCAATCAGCGATTCCTCGGCCACACCTTCGATATAGGCGATCGCGACGTCCGTCTTGGTCATCGAACCGATCACCATATCGATTAATTTCAGCTTTTCCGATTTGATTTTGAACCGGATTAAGGCGGTATTGATCCTTAGCGACTCCGTGAAGCCTTCACGCGGACCGCGGATCACCGCTTCCGTCTGCGGCTCCTGAACGCTCCGGCGCGAACCGCCCTTGACGCTGAACAGCAGCACCTCGTCCATGCCTTCAACAAAAATAGCAACGTTTGCCGTCAATACTCCGTTTATCACCGTCGGCCAGTCGGTAGCAGCCTGCGTTTGGCTTAACGAGATTCTCGTGAACGATAACGGATAGATGTCCCCGTTTGCGTGCGGGTGCTTGGCCAATCCCTCGATCAACGGACGCAGCATATGCTGCTGAACGTCCTCAACTTTAGCTATCCCTTCAATGTATACCAGCAAACCGCGGATATCCTCGGTGAGCTGAATCTCGCGGTAGATGACGTCGGAACAGTCCTGGAATACGTTTTTCACTTGCTTGATATTTTCCGCCAAATCTCGGCTGATTTTGTTCTCTTGTTTTCGTTCCTTGGTCTTCATGGGAACACTCCTTGCCGGTCCGCCGATTCATGGTGATATGATGTAGAATGTACCATTTTGGAAAATCTATGTAGACAAAAAAAGCCCTCCGGCGGTAAACCGGAGAGCAATGCAGTGGATGAATCAGGATTTCCGATCCATCTGGAACTTGTCCACTTTTACTTTTAATTGTTCAGCAATTTGAGCCAGTTGGGCGGCAGAGGAGGCAATTTCCTCAACGGAAGCAAGCTGTTCCTCCGCAGCGGCGGAAATCGTCTGGGTTTTGCTGGCGAGTTCCTCGGATATCTGACGATTCCCTTGAATGGTATCTTTTGCCACTTCCGTGCCGGTGGCCATCTCTTTGACACTCGCAACGAGGCCTTCCATCTTGTCCGCAGCGCTGCGAACCGCTTTGCGAATCCGCGAGAACGAGCGGCCGGAGGTATCAACGGCAAGAATCCCTTCGTGAACCCCCTGCTTGGCCTCCTCCATGGAGACGACCGCGCGTTCGACTTCCGCCTGCACGCTGCCGATCAGCTCCGCAATTTGCTTGGCCGATTGCTCGGACCCTTCCGCCAGCTTACGCACCTCCGAAGCAACTACGGCGAATCCCCGGCCTTCCTCACCGGCTCGCGCCGCTTCGATCGATGCGTTTAGCGCCAGCAAGTTCGTCTGCTGAGCAATACCTGTAATCACTTCGATAATACCACCGATATTGGCCGTATGCTCGCCTAACGTCTGGATGACTTCTCCCAGCTCATCAACGGTTTGCTGAATTCGTTCCATTTTCTCAACTACGCTCAGCACGGATGAGTTCCCTTCCTCTGCAGCTGCAGTCGTCTTCTCCATCGTCTCGGTAAGGTTAACGATTTGCTCCGACATTTGACTCGCCTGACGGGACATCTCTCCCATGCCTTGGGCTCCGCCTTCCAGTTCCGACAACTGCCGTTCGCTACCAGCTGCAATCTCCTGGAGGGCACCATTGACTTGCCCGATCGTGTCCACCGTTTGCTTCGCACCCGCTGACAGCCGTTCGGACGTGGTAACGACCTGGTTCGTCGTATCCCGAATGCTGGTGATGATCCCCCGAAGATGGTCTACCATCCGTTGATATTGGTTTGCCATGGCGCCGATCTCATCTGTCCGGTTCAAATAGTCCAAGCGCCGGGTCAAATCCCCTTCACTAATATGCTTGGCCGTTTCCGTCAAACGTTCCAGCGGGACGGCAATCATTCGAATCAATACGATAGCTGCCAAGACCGCCAGCACAACAGATATGCCCGTAATCAGGTACCAGGTTGGTTCAACCCCGCCGTTTACGACCAACGCTAGAATACAGGGAACCACCGCCAAAAGAATGGGGATCAATAATAGAGCTAACCTAACGCGTTTTTGCATTGACGACCTTCCTTCTCTTACATAATGAATAAGCTTTTATACTAGATTATACTCGTTGCTCCAAGTCTTGAATATAGATGCAAAAAAAGATCAATCCCCCCTGGTTGGTGGTACTCTCCTGCCCCGTATGGTCTTTCGCGCGCCTCTTTTGATGATTATCCCTTTCGTTCAGAAATAGGGAGGTTTAGGAAGGGGCTCTTCTAGCCTCCCCTTTGCACCATTATCCCTTTCAATCAGAATGGGGATCGAGAAAGGGGTCCTCTCGCTGCACCTCTTTGCATGATTATCCCTTTTGCTCAGAATTGGTGGAGCTAGGAAGAGGATCTTCTTGCTACCTCTTTGTACCATTATCCCTTTTGTTCAGAATAGAGGACTCTATGATCGGGATGAGACGAGGTTACCCGGTAGCTGATCATTCCTATTTTTACGAAAATAAGATGGCCCATCTGGAATTTTTTGCTTGCAAAAAGAACATGTGTTTGGTATAATAGAAGAAAAAAGAACATACGTTCGTGTTTATTGAGTTAGAGGATTTGAATTGGAGGAATCGGACATGGAATTAGGGATGAATACGGATCTTCAACCTATTAGCAGCCGTTTTCAAAGTGAGGCGGACTGCATTGAGGCAATCATCGCTATGAAGTGGCCAAACGGATTTA
>NZ_JALXVO010000025.1:0-59133 GCF_025151705.1 Paenibacillus sp. p3-SID1389
CAAACAACCATAAAGCAGAAGGGCTCTCCTAGAGAGCTCTTCTTTTTTTAAGATATCAGAAAGTATAAACTTCGGGGCATTAGCATCCTGATATCGCAAGAAAAACTTCCGCTAAACGCGGTCTGTCTACTTTGAATGTACGTCGATAGACGTTTTTCTTAATATGACATTGCGATGTCTTATTTGTAGGGTATCCTTGTCATCAAAAGGAGAGGGTACGCGTGCAAATGAACCGTCTGTTTGAAATCGCCTATCTGCTGCTGGAGCGTAAAACGATCACTGCCGCCGAGTTGGCGCAGCGGGAACCGGAATCGGTTGCCCGGATGAGGGCGTTCCTGGAAGCGAATGGATTAACCGAGAATTTCGATGACCTTCGCAAGCATCATGAAATCTATCTGTCGGACCCGCGCAAAACCGCGCCGGAGAAGATGAAAACCGTGCTGCGGCATCCGGTAAGGCGGATCTAAGTCTTTGGATCAGTCGGATTTGCCGGGATGAATCACTTTCACTCGGCCTACCTGACCGTCCTGTAGCCGGACCTTAATGCCGTGCGGATGGGTCGCGGAGTTCGTCAGAATGTCCTTGACTATGCCGCGGGTTAGTTTGCCGGTGGGCTGATCTTTTTTTAATACGATGTCCACGGTGAGGCCAGGCCTGATGTTCTTGCGTTCGTTGCCGTTCATTGGGCGGGTCCCTCCTTGACGTGATGGAGTAGCGTTTGGTATAACCACTTTAAGATACCATAATTCACCGCTGACTTGCCAACGGCTGTCCGTTTAGCATATAATAGCAGGTAATTATGACATGAAATGCGTGGATGGAGAAGAGTAAGCAGGAACCGACCAACAGGGAAGGGGCGCCGGAGATTGAGAGCGCCGCTAGGGAAACGGAGCTGCCGAAGTTCGCTCCGGAGCAGTTCCTTGAACTGCCGCTGCGAATCGTTACGCCGCAAGGCGTATGGTTGCAGCCCGGCACATTAGGGGATACCGGTTACGAGCCGTTATTTCGTTGGAGCGAGAGCAATGCGCACCTTGCGAGCCATGTGGCTGGCTGAGGTTTACGCGGTGCTCTAACAAGGGTGGTACCACGGTCTTTTCGTCCCTTACGGGAGAGAAGGCCTTTTTATTTTGCCTTAAGAGGTTGTTCAATAAGTCATCTTTTGATCACGAAGCAGGACATGAAGCGGATTCGACGTCGAATCTTGAATTCAGCCGGGCTAAGCGTATGCTTACGATGCATGTTTCCTACGGAAACATTTCAGGTGCTCACGTACCCCAAACGTATGCTCCGCTTTTCAGTCCCTAGCTTCATCCAACCTTCTCGGTGCTGAAAACCTGACTTTTTGAACTGACGCTTGTGACTCGGAACGGTTTTGTAAGAAACCGAATCGAGAAGCAGCGCTCATAACATTTTTAGGAGGAGCTATTCATGAAAGAACGTCTTGAAGCACTAAAAGCGGAGGCGCTCAAAGAGCTGGCGGAAACCGTCGATGCCGGGCATTTGAACGACCTTCGGGTCAAATATTTGGGCAAAAAGGGCGCATTAACTGAAATTTTGCGCGGGATGGGGTCCTTAAGCGCCGAGGAGCGTCCGGTGATCGGTCAGATCGGCAACGAGGTCAGAGCCGCCATCGAAGCGGTGATTGAAGAGAAGCAAGCGGTGTTCCAACGCCAAGAAACCGAAGCGCGGCTGGCCGCTGAGAAAGTGGACGTCACGCTGCCGGGCCGACCGCTGAAGCAGGGGAGCATCCATCCGCTGAACCAGGTGATTCAGGAAATCGAAGAGATTTTCATCGGCATGGGGTACCGGATTGCGGAAGGCCCTGAGGTTGAAACGGACTACCACAACTTCGAGGCGCTGAATCTGCCGAAGGACCATCCGGCCCGTGATATGCAGGATTCCTTCTACCTGACGGAAGATTTGCTCATGCGGACACAAACGTCCCCGGTACAGGTGCGGACGATGGAAGCGATGCAAGGGGAAGTGCCGGTCAAAATTATCTGCCCGGGACGCGTATTCCGCCGGGATGACGACGATGCAACCCACTCGTTCCAGTTCCATCAAATTGAAGGGCTGGTTGTAGGCAAACGCATCCGGATGAGCGACCTGAAAGGCACTTTGCTTGAGTTCACGCGCAAAATGTTCGGACCTAACACGCAAATTCGCCTGCGCCCCAGCTTCTTCCCGTTCACGGAGCCAAGCGTTGAGGTTGACGTAACGTGTATGAAGTGCGGCGGCCATGGCTGCCGGGTGTGCAAACAGTCCGGCTGGCTGGAAATTCTGGGCAGCGGGATGGTGCATCCGCGCGTGCTGGAGATGAGCGGCTACGATCCGGAGCAATACAGCGGCTTCGCATTTGGGATGGGTGTAGAACGGATCGCGATGCTGAAGTACGGCGTTGATGATATCCGCTACTTCTTCAACAACGATCTGCGTTTCCTGCAGCAGTTTGCCAGAGTTTAATTTCACGTAAAGAGGGAAGGGAACTGACAATGAAAGTATCAACCGAATGGTTGTCTGACTATATTTCGCTGGATGGGGTAAATGTTGAAGAGCTGGCGGAGCAAATCACCCGGTCCGGGATTGAAATCGATTCGATCGAAAACCGCAATCAAGGCGTTTCGAACGTTGTGGTTGGTTTTGTCAAAAGCAAAGAAAAGCATCCTGACGCTGACAAGCTGAACATTTGCGTCGTTGACGCGGGGCAGGGAGAGGATCTGCAAATCGTATGCGGCGCGAAAAACGTGGCGGCCGGCCAGAAGGTACCGGTTGCGCTCGTAGGCGCCAAGCTGCCGGGCGGGCTGGAGATCAAGAAAGCCAAGCTGCGCGGCGTCTTGTCGCAAGGGATGATCTGTTCGGCCAAAGAGCTTGGCCTCAACGACAAGCTGCTGCCGAAGGAACAGCAGGAAGGCATTCTCGTATTGCCTGAAGAAGTGGAGATCGGCACACCGATTACCCAACTGCTGGGGCTGGACGACAAGGTGCTAGACTTCGACCTGACGCCTAACCGGTCGGATTGCCTGAGCATGATCGGGGCTGCTTATGAGGTAGGCGCGATTTTGAACCGCGAAGTAAAGCTGCCGCAGCCTGAGCTTGCCTCCTCTGGCGTACTGGCCAAGGAACGGATTCAGGTTAAGATCGACGCACCTGAGCTGTGCAGCCGGTATGCGGTACGTTACATCGCCGATGTCAAGGTCGGCCCATCGCCGTTGTGGATGCAAAACCGGCTGATGGCAGCGGGGATTCGCCCGATCAGCAATATCGTCGACATCACCAACTACGTGATGCTGGAGTACGGGCAGCCGTTGCATGCGTTTGATGCTGACAAGATCGCCGGCGGCATGCTGGGCGTGCGCCAAGCCAAAGCTGGCGAGAAGCTGGTGACACTGGACGGTCAGGAGCGTGAGCTGGAAGCCGGCGCACTATTGATCGTGGATGGTGAAGATCGTCCGGTGGCTTTGGCGGGCGTCATGGGCGGACTCGATACAGAAGTGACCGATCAAACGGTTAACCTTGTGCTGGAGTCGGCGAAATTTGCCGGCGCCAGCGTTCGCCGCACGTCGCGGACGCTGGGGCTTCGCTCGGAGGCTTCGCAGCGGTTCGAGAAAGAGGTGGATCCGGCTTCCGTCATCCCGGCGCTGAATCGCGCGGCCTCGCTGATGGCAGCCTATGCTGGCGGCCAAGTGGCTGAAGGGATCGTGGAGATCGTTCATCAAGAGCCGGAAGAGAAAGTGATCGCCCTGTCGCTTCAGAAGCTGAACGATTACCTGGGCACGAACATTTCCTCGCTGGAGGCGAAAACGATTCTGGGACGTCTCCGCTTCGAATGTGCCGGCTCGGAGGAGGTCATCGAAGTTCGCGTGCCGACGCGCCGCGGCGACATTACGCGCGACGTGGATTTGATCGAAGAGGTGGCGCGGCTCTACGGTTACGACAACATTGAGGCAACGATGATCGAAGGGGTAACGACAGTCGGCGGCTATACGAAACCGCAGGCGCTGCGCCGCACGATCCGCCAACTGCTCACTCATGGCGGCTGGCAGGAAGTGATGGGTTACTCCTTCATCCGGGAAGGGGCAAGCGCGAAGTTCCCGCAGCTGGGCGAAGGGGATCGGGAGATCCGCCTGGCCATGCCGATGAGCGAGGACCGCAGCGTGCTGCGCGGCAGCCTGCTGCCGGGAATGATCGACATCGCCGTTTACAACCGCAATCGCAAGCAGGACAATCTGGCATTGTTTGAAATCGGCAGCGTCTTCCGCACCAAGGAGGAGAAGCTGACCAAGCAGCCAAGCGAGCTGCCGGTGCTGTCCTTGCTGCTGGCCGGCGAACGGGCAGAAAAACGCTGGAACGCTCCGGCGGAGAAGGTGGATTTCTTTGATCTCAAAGGTGCGTTGGAGAGCCTGTTCGAATACTTGGGGGTTGCTGAACGGATGACGTATGAAGCGGATGGGCCGCAAGGCTTCCATCCTGGACGTTCGGCTTCCATCTTCCTGAACGGCACGTCCGGCAAGGAACGGATCGGTACGCTGGGTCAGCTTCATCCGGAGCTGCAGCGGGAGCTGGATCTGGATGATACGTATGTTGCCGAGCTGCTGCTTGAACCGCTGTACCGCTATGCGGGCGAAGCTTACGTTTACCAAGAGCTGCCGCGTTATCCGGCGATGCAGCGCGATATCGCTGTTGTCGTGAACTCCGATGTGGAAGCGGGCGCGTTAATCGGCGTGATCCGTGAAAAGGCCGGCGAACTGCTGGAATCGGTGGAGGTATTCGACGTATTTACGGGTGCCAAGCTAGGCGAAGGCAAGAAGAGCGTAGCTTTATCGCTGGTATATCGCCATATGGAACGGACTCTGACGGACGAGGAAGTTGCCGCAGTACACGACCGGGTGGTCGAAGGGCTGTCGCAAACTTTTGCGGCGGAGCTTAGAAAATAGCAGGAATTGGACGAAGTCACATCGAATCATTTGTAGAACGACCGATTCGATGTGACTTTCGTGCAATTATCCGCATCTAAGAGACGACTTACAGGACCGAAGGAGGCACATAACGTTGAGTAACCAAGGCCGAATTAGCGTAAACGTAGAAATTTACGGAACTTCTTATAAAATCGTTGGAAGCAGCGCGGAATATATGAAGCAAGTCGCGCGCCGGGTGGATGAGCATATGCGCAGCATCGCCCAGGCCTATCCCCATCTGGACACGCCGCGGCTGGCTGTGTTGGCAGCCGTGCGCATGGCGGAGGAAGCGATCCGGGTAGATCAGCTGCAGAACGAACTGCAGAATGCCAAGCAGGAGAAAACGGTCCTGCTTCAGGAGAACTCAGTGCTGCAGGATTTACATGCCAAGCAGGAGAGCATGTATAAGGCGCTGCAGGAGGAACAGCAGCAGCTGAAGAACGAGAAGCGTCAGCTTGCCGGGCAAGCGGAGAAGCTGGAAGCCTCCCTGCTGGGGCAGGAGGAGGAGGCGCGCAAGCTTCGCAGCCGGGTACAAGAGCTGGAGCGGCAGCTGGCTGAGCAGCGCGGCAGCAACTCGCAGCTGCAATCCAAGCTGCGCCAAGCCGAACAGCAGACGGCGCGGGAGAAAGAGGAGGCCGCGAAGCTGCAGAAGCAGGTGAGCGAGCTGCAGCGGCGGGAGCAAGAAGCCAAAGCGGCCGAGCAACGGGCGCAGCAGCAAAGCGTGAAGCTGCAGGAGCAGACGAAGCAGCTCCAGAGCACGCTTCAAGCCGCGCAAGCGGAGGCAAAGCAGCTGGAACAGCGGCTGCAGGAAGGCAAGCAGCGGGAGGACAAGCTCCGAGCCGAAGTTTCAGCAGCGCAGCAAAGTGAGAAGTCGTGGCAGAAGCTGGCCGAGAAGCGCAGCGAGGAAATCAGCCGCCTGGAGATCAGCTTGCTCGAGGCTTCCGATAAGAGCGAGCAGTTGGCCGCCGAAGTGAGCCGGTTGGAGCAAGCAAACGGCGAGCTGCAGGCCGAGCGGGACAAGACGTCGGCGCTGGCCGCCGAGTTGGATTCGCTGCGCTCCCGGTTGGAGCGGGCTGCCAAGGAGCGGGAACAAGCGCTTCTTGAGGCGCAGGCAGCCGGAGAAGAGAAACGGCAGCTGGAGCAAGAGCGGGACGAGCTGAATCTGCGGTTGCAGGAGCTTGAGGACAGCCGCAAATTGGCGGCGCAGCTGGCCGCCGAGCTGGCGAGCTACCGCGAGGCTGCGGAGCAGCGGGAGCAGGAGTGGCGTAAGCAGTGGGCCTCGGCGGAACGTGAGCTGAGCTCTTGGCGCGAGAAGGAAGCCGAGTTGCAGCGGAAGCTGGAGGAATGGCAGCAGGAAAGCGCAGCCGGCAGCGAACGCGTCATCACCATGGCGAGCGACTTCGAGGCGTTGGAGGAAGAGAAACGCAAGCTTGCGGAGCAGCTGCAGGAGGTTACGGATAGTTACGAGGTTATTTCCCATCAATTCAGGCTGTTGCAGCTGGAGCGGGAGAAGGAGCAGGAGCGGCAGGCCGAACGGGAAGAAGAGTACCAGCGGCTGAAGGACGACTATGCCAAGCTTCAATCGGAATTTAACGAATGGATTGAATTGCTGGAGCAGGATCAAAGTTAATGGCGAGAGGATCGCTTTGATGCGATTCAATGAGAGCAAGAGCCCGCGGCTGTGCGCTGCGGGCTCTTGCTACATGCGTTTATTCAACGATAATTTTGGAGATCATGGCGCTGTGGCCGGAACCGCACATCACCGAGCAGGCCACTTCGAACTCACCGGCTTCGGTTGGCACGATCACGGCGGAGTCGTTCTTGCGGTCCAGCTGCAGCTTTAAACCGGGCACGAGAATGCCGTGATTACCGGAGGCGTTCTTGAAAACGATTTTGACCGGAACATCTTTCTTCAAATGGTATTCGGCTTGATCGAATTGATAGTTGCTGGCTTCAATGACCAGTTCCGCTTCCGGTTGGATATTATTCCCGGCGGCACTGCTGTTCTCAGCCGCTTTGCTGCCGCTGCAAGCGGTAACAAGTAATAAGAGTACGGAAGTTGCAACGATGGCTATGCTTTTCTTCACAATAATCCCTCGCGATACAGTATATTTGTGGCAATTTTAAGAATATCATACCGTATTTTGCAGAGGGTGGGTGGTTTAAGGTTTGAAGAATTGTTGAACTTCCTTCAGTTATAAGTCAAGAGGCCGTTCCTTCCGCAGTGAATGGATCACTTGCGGAGGAAGGCCTCTTAGCCCTGAACACAGCCATTAACGATTGTTTTTGTCTTTGGCAGCGTTAAAGGGAGTTGCGACAGGGATGAACAGGTCAATAATCCCGATGACCAATGCAGCAAGTAATGCACCGATCACAGAGACGGAAACGCCGGAAATGATGAACTGGGCAAGCCAGATCACGAGTGCACTCGTAAGAAAACCGACGATTCCTCGCCCGAACGGGGTAACCTTCGTTCCGAAAATGCCTTCAATGGCCCAACCCAACAGGGCGATGACCAAGGCGAGAAGTAAGGCGCTGCCGAATCCACCGATGCTGAATTGCGGTACAAGCCATCCCACAACCAGCATAACTAAGGCGGAGACGATGAATCGCACGACGTGTCCCAGAAAATGCATGTTACATAGCCTCCTTTTGAGAGTAAGTACGTTTGGCTATACGCAATTATCATGTTCCGCAAATCGCATTCTTATGTGTCCAAGGGGGCAAATGGCGAAAAATGAACGGTTTCGTTATAATGGGATCATAGCCCGAGGGGAGTTGTGAACGTACTTGGACGAGAAAATTTTGAAAACCATGGAATATCAAAAAATTATAGATCAGCTGTCCTCTTTTTCCCAAACGGCACTTGGAAAAAGAACAGCCGAAGCGCTGCGGCCCGTCACCGATCTGGAGGACGTCAAGCGGCTGCTTCAAGCCACCGATGAAGCGTTTAAGGTGGACCGTCTTAAGGGGGCGCCCGGATTCGGCGGAATCGTGGATATCACTCCGGCGGTCAAGCGGGCCCGGATCGGCGGGACGCTGAATCCGCACGAGCTGCTGGGCATTGCAACCACGCTGGAAGGCTCGCGCCGGATTAAACGGTATATTGCCACGATGCACGAAGAACATGAAGTTCCGCTGCTGTATCACTTAAGCGATACCTTAAGCGATCAGAAGCCGTTGGAGGATGCGATCAAACGCTGCATCGACGAAAGCGCGGAGGTGCTCGATTCGGCTAGTCCGGAGCTGGCCACCATCCGCCGCGAGCTGCGGAGCGGGGAGGTGCGGATCCGGGAGAAGCTGGATGCGATGATCCGCTCCGCTTCGGTGTCGAAGATGCTGCAGGATCAGCTGATCACGATCCGCGGCGACCGCTTCGTCATCCCGGTCAAAGCGGAATACCGCGCGCATTTTGGCGGAATCGTACACGATCAGTCCGGATCGGGAGCTACGCTGTTCATTGAGCCGGAATCGATTGTGGCGATGAACAACAAGCTGCGCGAGACGCGGCTGCGTGAGGAACGGGAAATCGAGGTCATTTTGCAGAAGCTGACCGCCCTGGTTGGCGAGCAAGCCGAGCTGTTGCTGTACGACGGGGATGTGCTCGGCCAGCTGGATTTCATCTTCGCCAAAGCCCGGTTGGCTCGCGAATTAAAGGGGACGCTGCCGCGGATGAACGACCGCGGGTTCATCAAGCTGAAGAAGGGGCGCCATCCGTTGATTCCGGCTGACCAGGTCGTGCCGATCGATGTGGAGCTGGGGAACCAGTACACGACGATCATTGTCACCGGTCCGAACACCGGGGGGAAAACCGTCACCCTGAAGACGATTGGTCTGCTTAGCTTGATGGCGATGTCCGGGTTGTTCGTGCCGGCGGAAGACGGCAGCCAGCTTTGCGTATTTGATGCCATCTACGCCGATATCGGGGACGAACAGAGCATCGAGCAGAGCTTAAGTACCTTCTCCAGCCATATGACGAACATTATCTCGATATTGCGCCAGATGACGCCGAAGAGCCTGGTATTGCTGGATGAGCTGGGTGCGGGAACCGACCCGGCGGAAGGCTCGGCGCTGGCCATTGCGATTTTGGAACATATTCATTCGCTGGGCTGCCGGATGGTGGCGACCACTCACTTCAGCGAGCTGAAAGCCTACGCCTACGAACGCAAAGGCGTAATTAACGCCAGCATGGAGTTCGACGTAGCGACGTTAAGCCCGACTTACCGCCTGCTGGTGGGCGTTCCGGGCCGAAGCAACGCGTTTGCTATCGCCGAACGGCTGGGGTTGCCGGAGCGAATTCTGGAGTATGCCCGCGGCGAAGTGACTGAAGAGGACATGCGCGTCGAGAACATGATCGCTTCGCTGGAGCAGAACCGCCTTGGGGCGGAGCAGGAGCGGGAAACGGCCGAGAAGCTGCGGCGCGAGATGGAAGAGCTGCGCAGACGCCATGCCGCCGAGCTGGAGAAGCTGGAGCAGCAGCGGGATAAACGCCTGGAGAAGGCGGAGGAAGAAGCGGCAGCGATCATTGCCAAGGCAAGGCAGGAGGCCGAGCGGATTATCAGCGACCTGCGCCGCCTCGCGATGGAGGAAGGCGCGGCCGTGAAGGAGCACAAGCTGATTGCAGCTCGCAAGCAGCTGGATGAAGCCGAGCCGCAGCGCCGCAAGAAGAGTGCAGCGGCCCGCAAGGCGGCCAAACCGCCGCGGCAGATCGAACCGGGCGACGAAGTGATGGTATACAGCTTGAACCAGAAGGGGCACGTCGTTGAGCTCTCTGGCAACAAGGAAGCGATCGTACAGCTCGGCATCATGAAGATGAAGGTGAGCCTGGACGACATGGAGCTGATCGCTGCGCCTCCGGCTAGCAAGCCGGTTCAACGGACGGCTCCCAACGTTAAGCGGACGCGCGATGAGAATGTCCGTACCGAGCTGGATTTGCGCGGAGCGAATTTGGAAGAGGCCTTAATCGAGGTTGACCGTTTCATCGACGAAGCCTACTTAAGCAATTTAGGCCAGATCTACATTATTCACGGGAAAGGGACCGGGATTTTGCGGTCCGGGATCTCGGAGTATCTTCGCAAGCATAAGCATATCAAGAGCTTCCGCCTCGGGAACTATGGGGAAGGCGGAACCGGCGTGACGGTCGCTGAGCTGAAGTAAGAACGAATCGCCTCAAGGTATAAAGGGAGAGGGCGCTATGAAGGAAAGCATTGATCCGATCTTGGAGCAACCGCTGGGGCTGATGATCGGGTATTTTTCCGTGGCGGTGTTAGAATTGATTGTGTTTCTTTCTTGCTTCGAACTGTTTGCAAGATATCGCTGCTGGCAGGAGATCAAGCGCGGCAATATGGCCGCGTCCCTGGCTACCGGCGGAAAAATCTTCGGACTGGCGAACATTATCCGTTATGCGGCGGCACATCCCTCGATTTACGACTTCATGATATGGTCATCGGTCGGAGCCTTGCTGCTGTTCGCTGCATATTTGCTGTTTGAATTTTTAACGCCGGTGTTTCGCATCGACGATGAGATTGCAGCGGGGAACACCAGCGTAGGTTTTATCGCGATGGCCGTATCGGTGTCAGTGTCTTTTTTGATCGGCGCTTGTATAGGTTAGGGATCTCAGTTGAAGGAGTAGAAACGACGTGAAAAACCTGGTCAGGGTGCTATTTATCGCCTCTATTCTGTTTTTGGCCGCGGGCATTATTTATTTGTGGAATGCTTAATTTGGTAACGAAAGGACGAAGTTGGGAATGGATACAACGATTTGCCCATGGTGCCAAACGGAGATCGTTTGGGATGAAGAGCTGGGGCCGGAGGAGGTATGTCCGCACTGCCAAAATGAATTAAAGGGCTACCGAACGATCAACATTACGCTGGGTTCGGAGGAGGAGTTCGAGGACGAGGAGAATGACCATCCCTTCCATGATCGGAAGCATTCCCATGGTGATGATGACGAGGATGCGGATGACGATCTCTACTGGGATGAGGAAGGGGACTCGCATCTCGGAGGCGTCCGCCGGGTCGAGGCGTTTACGGCATCGGGCGGCGATTTGCTGAAGTACGAGACCGGCGTGGAGAAGCTGCTTGACGGGCAAGACGAGGTACCCGAATGCCCGCATTGCCGGGAATATATGGTGTATGCCGGGAAGCAGAAGCTGGTTCCGGAAGGCGGCGAATTTGTTCCTGCCGACGGGGAACACCCGCTTCTTTCAGGGAATGCTGAGCTGAACGTATACGTCTGCACCGCGTGCTTCCATGTCAGCCGGTTTTTGGGTGAAGACGCCCGGATCGCCATGATTCGTACGATTGCCGGTGAAGAAGACAACAAGTAAAAAAATTTGGCAGCCACTGGCCCTGTCCTTGATGGACAGGGCTTTTTCGCGTTTGGGGGCCTGCGGGTATGCTTGCTAAGGCCTCATGCTTCGGTCATTTTTGGGTATCTTACAGGGGGAACTCGAAGTTTGGCCGGGAGGAGCGAATCTATGAAAAAACAGCTGAACAGCCAATCCATCCTGCTGCTGGCGGTGAACGGTCTGTTCGTGCTTGCCGGCGCCTTGTCGGGCACGTTCCTGAACGTCTACATCTGGAAAGTGAAAGCGGATTTTAACCTGATTGCCTGGTTTACGTTCAGCCAGCAGCTGGCCTTGGGACTTGTCTTTTGGATTGCCGGGAAATGGGTGAAGGAACGCGACAAAATGATCTTTTTGCGGCTCGGCATTATCGTCTCGGGCATCTTCTATTTGCTGGTGCTGTGGACGGGCAAACATACGGTGGACTACATATGGCCGCTTGGTTTGTTGTTCGGAACCGGTTCGGGATTGTTCTGGCTGGCCTTTAATGTCGTGTATTTCGAGGTGACGGATGTCGAGACGCGGGACCGATTTAACGGCTGGGTGGGGATTCTCGGTTCGGTGATCGGGATCTTTGGCCCGTGGATCTCCGGCTGGCTGATCTCCATGAAACACGGCGAGGCCGGATACCGGCTGATTTTTACCATCTCGTTAATCGTGTATGGGGTAGGGATCTTACTCAGCTTCTGGCTGAAAAAAAGAAAAACGGGCGGGCCTTATCACTGGCTGGCTCCCGTGCAAATGCTGAAAAAGGGCAGCCCGTGGCGCCAGGCTGCGCCCGCTTCGGCCGCCCATGGTCTGCGCGAAGGCGTATTTTCGTTCCTGATCAATTTGCTGATCTTTATCAGCACTTCTGCGGAGTGGCGGATTGGGCAGTTTTCACTGATCACGTCCCTTGTCTCCCTAGTCAGCTTCTGGGCGGTAGGGAAGTGGCTGAAAATCCGCGCGCGTTACTACGGGATGTTGGTCGGGGCTTTGCTCATCACTGCGGTGATCATCCCGTTGCTCTGGAAGGTCAATTACGTCACCCTGATGATGATGGGGGTAGGGACGTCCTTGTTTTTGCCGCTTTACCTGATTCCCGTCATCTCTTCAGTGTTCGACCTGATTGGCAATAGTCCGGAAAGCGTGGAGCAGCGGGTGGAGCTGATCGTGCTTCGCGAGCTTAGCATTACGGTGGGGCGCTTGGGCGGAACGCTGTTGTTTATCGTGGTCTATTCCCTCATTCCGCGCATGTCAACGATCACCTGGCTGATGTTCGCCTTGGGGGCAACGCCGGTGCTGAGCTGGCTGGCCCTGCGCCGGCTGTTGAAGCGGGAGGCGGCCAAAGCCGCCTGATGCGTCTAACTCGGCGGAGTTGGCACGGGCTTCGAGGTTCGCGTCAAGTTGGGATGCGGCCCGATAAAGGGAAGGCCGTCCCGGGATTCTCCAAATACGGCCCCCCCCAGGCGTAACTGATGGACAGGTGCTCCTGTTCCGGAAACCGTTTGTGGATTTCTTCCAACAGGGCGAACATATCGTTCCTGGAGCGGGGCATACTATCGTAAGAAGGATCAGATGGATCAGAAGGATCATCCACCAGGAGGGAATGTTGATGTTGTACTCACAAATGCAGCCATTGTCGATGAAAGAACTGGATTATATCGCCGACTCCATCTCCAACGAGGAGATGCTCACGAAGCTTTGCGCAGCGGCAGCCGCCGTCTCGCAAAACTTTGAAATCGAACAGGCGATGCTGGAGCACATCCGTGCCCATGAGCATCATCTGCACCTGTTAACGGATGCGCTGCGTCAGCATCAAATGGCGGCTCCGGCTTCAACCCCAAATTAATTTTGCTTTCGAGGAGGAATATCCCGATGAATCAGACGGACATCCACGAGCTCTTACCCCAGAACGATTTGTTAAAATCGATTTTGGCCGATTTACGCCGTACTGTTCGAGAATATACGACCGCTACGACGGAGTCGTCCTGTCCGGCCATACGGCAGATGTTTACCGAGTTGACGAACAGCACCTTGCGATTGCAGGGAACGCTGTATGAACTGATGAAGCACCAAGGCATTTACTCAGCGCCGGCACCGGCACCGCGCCAATTGTTGGACAAGAAGCTGCAAGACGCAGAGAAAACCCAGCAGGAGCTGCGTCAGTTTACCGAACGGCGAACTTCCCGCTGGACGCCCCATGCCCATCAGGCTAACGTGGAGGAGCATCAACCTAATGTACTTCCGCCGTATTCGATCTAAATGCCTAACCGTCCTATCCAAGAGCTTACTTGGAGTGGACGGTTTTTCTATGCAGACGCCCAAAATTCATGTAATATAAGTATTAAATTTGTTCTGCAGACCGCTCAAATGAAGGGCTGCGGGGCATCGCTGGAGGATGAGGGATGAAACAACTAAGCGAATTAAAGCTCAAACTGCTGGACCTCCTCAAAGAGGACGCCCGCCGGGATGCGAACTTACTGGCGACGCTCGTCGGCTCAACGGCGGAGGAAGTGGCGCAAGCGATCCGTGAATTGGAGGAAGATCACGTGATCGTCAAATACGCGACCGTGGTGAATTCAAGTGCACTGGAAGACGAGAAGGTGACGGCGTTAATCGAAGTGCAAATTACACCCGAACGGGGACGCGGCTTCGATACGATCGCGGAGCGGGTATACCTGTTTCCCCAAGTCAAATCGGTATTTTTGATGTCCGGCGCATATGACCTGCTGGTGGAAGTCGAAGGCCGCAACTTGAAGGAAGTGGCGAGCTTTGTCTCCGACAAATTGTCCACCCTGGAGTCGGTGTTGTCGACGAAGACCCATTTTATTCTAAAAAAATACAAGCAAGACGGCATCATCTTCGAAGATCCCGAAGAAGACCGCCGTTTGTTGATATCTCCGTAAAGGAAGTAATGTTATGAGTATTCAATCACAGCGTGCTGAGCAATCGAGTAAAACGATGACATCGTATTTGGCTCCGCGGGTCCGCGAGATTCAACCCTCCGGCATCCGCCGCTTCTTCGATCTGGCTAGCGGAAGCAAGGATATTATCACGTTAGGCGTGGGCGAACCGGATTTTATCACCCCATGGCATGTCCGGGAAGCATGCGTTTACTCCCTAGAGCGCGGGTATACGAGCTATACGTCCAACGCGGGAACGCCTGAGCTTCGGGAAGCGATCGCTGAATATTTGTACACGAGTTATCAGGTGAAATACGACCCGAAAGACGAAATCCTCGTCACTGTGGGCGGCAGTGAGGCGATTGATCTGGCGCTGCGGGCGTTAATCGAACCGGGCGATGAGATTCTCGTCCCGGTGCCTTGCTATATCTCCTACTCGCCGATTGCCATGATCGGGGGAGGGGTGCCCGTCGAAATCGAGACTTACGCCAAGCACGATTTCAAGCTCCAGGCCGAAGACCTGAAAGCGAAGATTACGCCCAAATCCAAGGTTCTCATTTTAAATTATCCCAGCAATCCGACGGGCGGCATCATGACGTACGAAGATTGGCTGCCGATCGCCAAAATCGTCGAGGAGAACGATCTCATCGTCATTTCCGACGAGATTTATGCGGAGCTCACCTATGGGCAGAAGCACGTTAGCTTTGCTTCGATTCCGGGAATGAAGGACCGGACGATTCTGGTTAATGGGTTTTCCAAAGCGTTTGCGATGACCGGCTGGCGGATGGGTTATGCATGCGGACACCCGGACTTGATCTATGCCATGCTGAAAATTCACCAATATACGGTGATGTGCGCTCCGGTTATGGGGCAAGTGGCTGCGCTCGAGGCGCTGAAGAATGGGCTGGAGGAGAAAGACCAGATGGTTGAATCCTACAATCAGCGCCGCCGCTTGATCGTTCAGGGCTTGCGCGACATCGGCCTGGAATGTCACGAGCCACAAGGGGCGTTCTATGCGTTTCCTAGCATCGCGTCTACCGGACTCAGCTCGGAGGAATTCGCCCAACGCCTTCTGCTGGAGGCGAAGGTGGCGGCGGTTCCGGGGAATGTCTTTGGCGCCGGCGGGGAAGGGTTCTTACGTTGCTCCTATGCGACAGGAGTGAATCAGCTCAACGAGGCGTTAAATCGAATGGAGCAGTTCGTCCGTAAATTGAAGCAAGGCTGATTTTGCAAATTACTTAAGACCTACCTGAGAAGATGGAGTTAATGGGGTTAATTAACAATTCTTTCATTTTCTAATTGCTTTAATTTTAATGGACATGGTATAATTTGATTTTGGAAGAAGGTTTTAGTTTCTCAGGGAGGGATTTCTTTTGTGCGGTGAGTACAACGTGCCTTACAATAACGCTTTATTTACTGATGGCCGCGTCATGAGCCCGTGCATGGATCAAGAGGAACGGCCGCATTCACCGCAAGCCGTAACGCTGGAGGATGAAATTCACTTGCTTCGCAGCAAGATGGAACGGCTATTTCTGCAAGAAAAATCCTTTACATCGGACATCGTGATTGAAATCAGCAGCTTATTGGACCTGAAAATTAATGAATTCATGAAAACTATGAAAACCACTCCAAAATCCATTCGACGTTAACCTTGTTTGATCCTTGAAGTTGAAGGAGATCCGCCTTGCGGGTCTCCTTTTTGCGGTTCCAGCAGTTGCATGACCAGCCGGGCTGTGATTTATGGTAAGATGGTACGAGAGTATGTCACGGGGAGGAAAAACGAATGTCGATCTATACGCGTTCCGGCGACCAAGGGCTAACCACGGTCATCGGCGGTCGAGTAACAAAAGATGATGCGCAGGTTGAAGCCTACGGTTCGATCGATGAGCTGAATAGTTTCGTGGGACAAGCAGTCAGTTTATCGGACGAGGTGACGTTTGGCGATCTTCGTGAACAGCTGCTGGAGATCCAGCACGAGTTGTTTGATTGCGGCTCCGATCTCGCCTACGTCAAGCTGTCGGAAAGCCGCTACAAGGTGACGCCGGAGCTCGCACAGCGGCTTGAAGCATGGATTGATCGTTACGAAGCGGACAATCCGCCGCTTGAGAAGTTTATTTTGCCCGGGGGAACGCCGCTGGCTTCGGCCCTGCACGTTTGCCGGACTGTATGCCGGCGCGCCGAACGCCGCGTCGTTACGCTGAGCCGGGTCAAGGAGATTAATGCCGAGGTGCTGATCTATCTGAACCGGTTGTCGGACTATTTCTTTGCAGCGGCTCGCATGGCTAATCATCGCCAGCAGGTGGCAGATATCGAATACGTGCGGAGCGGGAAGGTGTTTGGCAAGAAGTGAGTTCCGAATATTATGATCCGATTGAATATCAAGTCCCTGCAGCGGAGGACGGTTGGACGGTCAAAAGCGTGCTCCAACGCCGGATGGGGATCTCCCGCAAGCTGCTGTCGCGGATTAAGCTGACCGAGCGCGGGGTGATGCTGAACGGGGAGCGGGTATACATCAGCGTCCCGGTGAAAGCCGGGGATACGGTGAGCGTCTCGCTGGAAAAGGAAACGTCAACCGACATCCTGCCGGAGCCGATACCGTTTGATATCGTCTACGAGGATGAGGCGCTGCTGATCGTCAATAAAGCGGCGGGATTGATCGTGCATCCGACGCATGGTCACTACACGGGGACGCTGGCCAACGGCGTCGTGTATTATTGGCAGGAGAAAGGCGAGAAATTCCGCTTCCGCCCCGTGCACCGGCTGGACCAGGAGACGAGCGGCTTGATCGCCATCGCCAAAAATGCCTACGTGCACCAGCATATTTCCGAGCAGTTGATCGCAGGTGAGGTCACCAAGAAATATACGGCGCTGGTGCACGGTTGTCCGGCGGTGCCGGAAGGAACGATCGACGGCCCGATCGACCGCGATCCTGCCGAACCTCACCGCCGGATTGTCACCCCGTCGGGCTATCCCGCGTTGACCTATTATAAGGTCGCGGAAGCCTACGGCGACGGGGCTCGGGTTGAGCTGCGTCTCGGTACAGGACGGACGCATCAGATCCGCGTGCATATGACGTCGATCGGCCACCCGCTAATCGGCGACAAGTTCTACGGAATGGCGGGGCTCGCGGAGCTGCCGGCACCTGCACGCGAACGAATCGCCCGCTTAGATGCGGCGATCGGGCGACAGGCGCTCCACGCCTCAGAGCTTGGCTTCCGCCATCCGCTTACCGGTGAGGCGCTGACCTTTAAGTCAGAGCTGCCAGAGGATATGCTCAAGCTGGAAGCGATGCTGCGTTGGGCGAGTTTTTAGGAAAGTGGTAAGGAGGAATAAGGAACGTGAGCAAACTGAAGGTTTATCATTATCCGCAATGCGGGACATGTAGAAGTGCAATTAAATCGCTGCAGGCCAAAGGGCATGAACTGGAGCTGCATCATATCAAGGAAACGCCGCCGAGTGCTGCCGAACTGGATAAGCTGGTGGAACTCAGCGGGTTGGAATTGAAGAAGTTTTTTAATACGAGCGGTGAGGTTTACAAGACAATGGGCTTAAAGGACAAGCTGGCGGGGATGTCGCGGGAGGAGCAGCTTCAGTTGCTGTCCTCGAACGGCATGCTGATCAAGCGCCCGATCGTGACGGACGGAAAGACCGTAACTGTCGGTTACAAGGAAGAAGCCTATGTACAGGCTTGGGGCCAATAAATTTGAACGAGAAGGGTGGCTTGGGTGAATCGTGGATTTGGCGCAAAGCAGTAAAAATACGATTCTGCTAGTGGACGGAATGGCGTTAATGTTCCGCGCCTATTACGCTTCGGCCGCAACCGGGTATATCCGGCGGACGAAAGCGGGCGTTCCGACCAATGCGGTGTACGGGTTTATGCGTTATTTTTGGGACGCGGTGCAGAAGTTTGGGCCGACGCATATCGCCTGCTGTTGGGATTTGGGCAGCAAGACGTTCCGGACGGAGCAGTTTGCCGATTACAAAGGAAATCGTGCGGACGCGCCAGAGGGTCTGATTCCGCAGTTCTCCATGATCCGCGAGGTGATGGACAGCTTGGGGATTCCGAACATCAGCTCACCGGGTTATGAGGCGGACGATTGCATCGGAACGCTGGCAGCTCGCTTTGGTCAGGAGATGGACGTGCTGGTGCTGACGGGCGATCACGATATGCTGCAGCTGGTCAGCGAGCGGACAAGCGTAATCATCATGAAAAAAGGCCACGGAAACTACATGGTGTATACGCCGGAGGCCTTGATGGAGGAGAAGCAATTAAGGCCTGAACAGATCGTGGACCTGAAGGGTTTGATGGGGGATACGAGCGACAACTATCCGGGCGTGCGCGGCATCGGCGAGAAAACCGCCTTGAAGCTCGTGCAGGAGCACGGCTCGGTGGAAGGCATCCTGGCCAATCTGGACCAGTTGTCCAAATCGGTCCGGGCCAAAATCGAAGCGGATCTCGACATGCTGCATCTCTCGCGGCAGCTGGCCAAGATCCGCTGTGACATTGAGCTGGAATGCGATGTAGAGACCTGCCGGTTTGAGCTGAATCCGGCGCAGGTAATCTCCAAGTTCGAGGAACTGGAGATGGCCAGCATCAGCGCCTGGATGGGTGTCGTTTAAAAGTGGCCATTAAGGTCAATGGAGTCCGTTACACCGAGAAATTGCCGGGAAATAGGTGAATAAGAGCAATACGGTCCATTACGCAGGTTGCTGTTTTTGCGGTTTTGCGTGCAACTTTAATCCGTGAAGTACGGTTCACCTAATACCTGGTACAGAAAGGTGCGCAGTTCGGTGCCTTCCTCCTCGCTCAGGTTATAAATATGTTCGAGGTACCCTTCCTCCTCCAGGTCGTCGGTGCCAAGAATGGCCGTACGGCCGTTGTGCAGGTCGGTGACCAGCTTCTTCCCATAGAAACGATTGGTCGTGGTGACCGCCAGGTCATAACGCTTCAGCGATCCGCCGATGAACGTGACGAACCGGGTCGAAGTGTTTTCGGTACTGTCGGACAGGAAATCAAGCTCTTGATGCGGGTCGCTCATCCTGTAATGCCTCCCTTATTTCGGAATGTCTCTAGTTATTATACCGGAAAACGGAAGACAATGGGAAAATGATTCCTATGCATTGACAGCTTGGTTGATTATGGTATTATTAGGGATAACAGGTTACGTTTGGAGGAAGCACCTCTTTTGCGAATTTCGCAGAAGAGGTGCTTTTTGTTTTGCGCAAAAAGATGAAATGACTCCTTCGTAGCTGAAAATTTTTCAAGGAGGGACAGGTTGATGCGGGTTGTATTTTTGAACAGTCTGGAGAAGAAGGACGGCGGGGCCATGATTCGGGGGGCCCAGGTGTGGATTGGAGAGGAGGACGGCGTTTGGCGGATGGGCTGGAATGAGGTGACAGCAGACAGTGAGCAGGAGGACCTTTGGTACGAAGGGGCTTCATGGTCGGAGATGCTTCATATTTACCGCCATCGATTGGCCGCCAAGCTAGGCGAGGGGTTTCGCCCCATAATGGAGGGAATCTGGGACGAGAAGGAAGCGTTAACCGGACGGGGGATGGCGGCGCAGAAGCTGTTTTGCTATAGCGAATTAAACAGCAATGAACCGGTATACAACGAGTTGACGGCCTGGCGTCGGAGAAAAGCTTCGTCTGAGCGCAAAGCGCCTTACTTAATTGCCAGCAATCGGTTGCTGCGGATGATCAGCGTATTTCTGCCGCAGACCGTGGATGAGCTGTTGCAGCTGCCGGGCGTTGGTGAGAACAAGGCCGGCGAATATGGCGCCGAGCTGTTGGAGATCACTCGGGCGGCCGAGCGGAAGCGCGGGTTCCCGCTGGATTGGGTCGAGCAGGAAATCGACGACGAGGTTTTCCGTACTTGGATGTATAAGCAGAAGGAAGTGAAATACCGGGCGGAAATGGAAAAGTTCAACGTCCGTCGAGCGGTGCTCGAAGCCTTGGCCGCAGGGCTTAAGGTAGAGGATATTTGCGCCCGTACGGGCATCGAGCGGCGGGATGCGGTGGAGCTGCTGGAAAGCTTGGAGAAGGAGGGCTACAACACCGAGGATTTGGTGAGTGCCGAACTTGAGGTCATGCCCGAAGCGGAGCAGCAGGCCGTATGGAAAGCTTACGAAGAGCTGGGGGACACGCTCCTGAAGCCGGTTCTGCAAAAGGTGTACGGGCCCGAAGCCAGTGAAGGCGGCAGCGGCAACCTCGATACGCTGTACGAGCGACTGCGCCTGATCCGCATCCGGTACCGCCGCCAGCGCGAGAACGCCCGGCACGCGGGTTGAGGCGGCAAGGGATGCTTTTGGGCAGTAAGGCGGTAAGTGTGGTAGTGCGGTAAGGGTAGTAAGTTGGGGGATGAGTGGTAAGTGCAGTAGTGCGGTAGTGACTGTTGGTGCTGTAAGAGTGGTACGTGTTGCTACTCGCAAGAGTCGCAAATGCAGCAGGTAATGAGGGAATTTCGAAGTGTTTGACCGCCGACGTCCGGATGAACTGTAAAAGTGCAGTTGATCCGGCCGAAAATGCCGCCAAAATGCATTTTAACTGTAAAAGTACAGTTCATTTCGGGAGATTTTGCGGAAAGCAGCCCATTTATCGAAAAAAGACTGCACTTTTGCAGTTAAGAGTCGATTTAGGGGGGGATCGCGGCAAAATAACTGCACTTTTGCAGTTCACGCTCGACTCGCCTAATTTAAACGGTCAGGGGGATTCAGGCGCACGTCCAACAAGGGGCTAGTGCAATACGTCTTGCCGTTCTCAAATGGCCAAAGCCGCAACTTAAACGGCGCATTATCAAGCGTCAGCCTAACGCCCGCGCACACACATCTCGCACCTTCAAAGGGTTAGGCTTCCTAGCAAACGTCTCGCCCAACCAAAAAGGCCAACGCGGATTCCAGCCCGTGTTGGCCTTACTGTCTATATCCAATCTCTCTTCCGGAAGATGTAGTACATGCCGAGGCCGAGCACGGCCATGATGCCAAGGACGATAAAGTAGCCGTACTTCGAATGGGTCTCCGGCATATAGTCGAAGTTCATCCCGTAGATCCCGGTGATCAGCGTCAGCGGGATGAAGATCGTCGTAATCGCGGTGAACACGCGCATGATTTCGTTGGCGCGGTTGGCGATGGCGGCCTGATAGGCCTCGCGTAAGTTGCCGACGAGCTCGCGGAACGTGTCGAAGTTCTCGGAGATCTTCACGGCGTTTTCGTAGATGTCGCTGAAGTATTTTTGCAGTTGGTCGTCGATCAGACGAAGGTCTTTCTTGTTCAAAATGTTGATGACTTCCTTCTGCGGACCCAGCACTTTCTTTAGCCACAAAATTTCACTTCGCAGCCCGATGATTTCGTTCAGGTGCGAACGTTTGGTATGCATCAGGATGTCTTCTTCCAGCTTCTCGATCTTCACTTCAATCCGATCGCCGACGGTGAAGTAGTTATCAACCACCAGGTCGACCAGCAGGTACAGGAACCGGTCGGGCTCGCTGACCTCTTGCTCCCACAGGATCGGCTTCACCGCACGCAGCTCGTTGATTTTCTGTTTAGTAACTGTAATGATATAATGCCGTCCCAAGAAAATGTTCAATGCACGCAGGAAAATTTCCTCGTCATCATACCGAATGCTGTTCACGACGATGAAATAGTGGTTGTCGTAGGTTTCGATCTTCGGACGTTGCTCTTCTTCGCTTAAGCAGTCCTCCACAGCCAGATCGTGCAGTGAAAATAAAGGCTGCAGCAGGGCAAGGTCATCCACGCCCGCGTCGATCCAATAGAAGCCTTCTTCCGGAGGGGTGGTTGTCAACTCCACGTCCTCTACGGGGGTAAATACGCCGGCTAGAACATGACGGATTTTCATATGCTTTCACTCCTTTCCCCGGGCCTGAAGGCCTGGGATGCTCTTGTTGCAGCATAGGAAAGGGACCAACCGCGGGTTCGCCCGGCAACGGTCAAAAAGGCGTTTATGCAAATACCGGGAAACGAAAGTGCCCTTTACGTTCCGCAGGCACCCAGCGGGTCGGTTTCCTATGCAATTGTTTGACCTGGGTGTTCCTCTGCGGACTCGGGTCGCCTTCCATTCTCGGTTTCACCTCGCTATGATCAGGTTACATGAATATGCGTCAAACCCTAGGCCCGTCTGGGCCTAAAGGCACTTGTCTAGTATAACGCCAGCGAATGAAATGTTTCAACCCAAAAGTATACTATGTGCACTGGATTCAAGCGGTCCATGAACACCGTGTGATTTTTCTCGCAGAGTTCTTGACGGAATACCATCGGATACTTTAAAGTGAATGTCAGGGAGTACGGGCGATGGCCCAGGCCCCCGAAAATAACTAAATACAGCGAAATCTTATCAAGAGCAGGTGGAGGGACTAGCCCGATGATACCCGGCAACCGGCGATGAAACCCATCGCAGCGGTGCTAATTCTTGCAGGACCGTCCGTTTCGAACGCTGGACGGCTTCTGAGAGATGAGAGAGGCGCATACCGAATACGTAATGACCTTTCTCCCCGTGAGAGAGGTCATTTTTGTATAAACGGCCCCTCGAAACGGATGATGAATTAAGGATGACGCTACGATTAAAGGAGTGAAACCACATGCCGATTAAAGTACCGGACCATTTACCGGCCAAGGACGTCTTGGCCAACGAAAACATCTTTGTGATGGATGAAAGCCGTGCATACCATCAGGACATTCGCCCGCTGCGGATCGCGATTCTGAACCTGATGCCAACCAAGGAAACGACGGAGACACAAATCTTACGTTTGCTGGGGAACACGCCGCTTCAGGTGGAAATCGTCCTGCTACATCCGAGCACGCATACCTCAAAAAATACGTCCGCAGAGCATCTGGAGATGTTCTACAAAACGTTTGGCGATATTCGTAATCGCCGCTTTGACGGCATGATCGTGACAGGGGCACCGGTCGAGCAGTTGGATTTTGAAGAAGTGAACTACTGGGAAGAGTTGAAGGAAATCTTCGAGTGGTCCAAAACCCATGTCACTTCGACCATGCACATCTGTTGGGCCTCGCAGGCCGGATTGTATTACCACTATGGCGTTCGTAAAGTTCCACTGGCGAAAAAGTGCTTTGGTGTCTTCTCCCACACGGTCAACGATCCGAAGGTAAAGCTGCTGCGTGGGTTTGATGAAGTGTTCCAAGTGCCGCATTCTCGTCATACGGACGTGGAACGCTCGGACATCGAACGGGTGCCGGAACTGCAGATTCTGGCGGAATCGGAGGAAGCCGGCATTTATTTGGTCGCCACCCGCGACGGTAAACAGATCTTCGTGACCGGGCACTCCGAATACGATCCGGATTCGCTCAAATGGGAATATGACCGGGATGTTGCCAAAGGCTTGGAAATCGATTTGCCGGTAAACTATTTCCCGAATAACGATCCGACTCGCACCCCGCGTTCTTCGTGGCGTGCCCATGCAAACTTATTATTTTCCAATTGGTTAAACTACTATGTGTATCAAGAAACACCGTACGATATCGATCAAACGGCCGATTTTGTATATGAGATCTAAAAGTGGAGGGATTGCAGGTGGGGGAGAGAAACAAGGAATGGCGCATCGAGAGTAGATTGGCACAAATCGGATCGGTCGAAGAACCGGTCACAGGCGCGGTAAATTATCCGATTTATCAAGCCACGGCGTTTCGGCATCCGCGTCTGGGGCAAAGCACGGGCTTCGATTATATCCGTACGAAAAGCCCTACCCGCAAAGTGCTGGAAGACGCAGCGGCCGCTCTGGAATCCGGCGATGCCGGGTTTGCCTGTAGCTCCGGGATGGCCGCGCTGCAGACGGTATTTACGTTATTTTCTCAAGGCGACCATCTCATCGTATCGTTGGATCTTTACGGAGGCACATACCGTTTGCTGGAGCGGATCATGTCCAAATTTGGCGTAACCGCATCTTATGTGGATACGAACGATTTGGATGCACTCGAACGTGTACGTCAAGAGAATACAAAGGCGGTTATTATTGAGACGCCAACCAATCCGCTGATGATGATCACCGATCTTGAAGCGGTATCGACATGGGCGCGGTCTCATGGCTTGCTGACGATCGTCGACAATACGCTGATGACGCCGTATTTCCAGCGGCCAATTGAGCTTGGTGCGGACATCGTTGTTCATAGCGCGACAAAATACTTGGGCGGCCATAACGATGTCCTGGCCGGTCTGATCATCACCAAAGGCGAGGAGCTGTCTCAGGAGATGGCGATCCTGCACAACTCGATTGGGGCGGTGCTCAGCCCGTCCGATTCTTATCAGCTGATGCGCGGAATGAAGACGCTGGCGCTGCGGATGGAGCGGCACGAAAGCAACGCGCTGGCGATCGCCAAATTCCTGCAGACACATCCACAGGTAGCCGAGGTATTCCACCCGGGATTGGAGGATCACCCAGGGTACGCGACGCAACGGAAGCAGTCGAGCGGCAATACGGGGATCTTCTCCTTCAAAGTAACGGATGCTCGGTACGTAGAGCCGGTGCTGCGCAATCTAAATCTGATTGCATTTGCCGAAAGTCTCGGCGGCGTGGAATCGCTGATGACGTATCCTGCAGTGCAGACGCATGCTGACATTCCGGAGGAGATCCGCAATGCGGTGGGCGTGGATGATCGGTTGCTGCGGTTCTCCGTTGGCATCGAGCACGTTGATGATTTGATTGCGGACCTGAGTAATGCACTGGAAGCGGCGCGGCAGGAAGTCGAAGGGGGACAAGGCGCATGAGCGGGCAGGAGAAACGGGAAAACAAATTTGAAACGAAGCTGATTCACTTCGGCAGCGAGGTGGACGAGGCTACCGGCGCGTCCAGTGTACCGATTTATCAGGCGTCGACGTTCCATCATCACGATATTTTTAATCCGCCGCAGCACGATTACAGCCGTTCCGGCAATCCGACGCGGCAGGCGCTGGAGGATTACATTGCGGTATTGGAAGGCGGGGTCCAAGGCTTCGCGTTTGCCAGCGGGATGGCCGCCATTTCCACAACGCTGATGCTGCTCTCGGCCGGCGATCATATTATCGTGACCGAAGATGTGTACGGCGGGACCTATCGTCTGCTGTCCAATATTTTAACCCGGATGAACATCGAAACGACGTTCGTCGATATGACGCAGCCGGAGCAGGTAAAGGCGGCTTTGAAAGCCAACACGAAAGCCGTCTATATGGAAACGCCGTCCAATCCTACGTTAAAAATCACCGATATCGCGGAAATCTCCGCGTGGGCGCGAGAAAATGGGTTGCTTAGCATCGTGGACAATACGTTTATGACGCCGTATTACCAGCGCCCGATTGAGCTGGGGACAGATATCGTCCTGCACAGCGCAACGAAATTCCTCGGCGGACACAGCGACGTGTTGGCCGGCCTGGCGGTGGCCCGGACGGAAGAATTGGCCCGTCAGCTGAAATATGTGCAGAACGGGCTGGGCACCGTCCTTGGCGCGCAGGATTCATGGCTGCTGATGCGCGGCATGAAGACGCTGGGGGCGCGGATGGCGCACAGCGAAGTGAGCGCGCGCAAGCTGGCCGACTGGCTGAGCCGCCGGAGCGACATCGCGGCCGTGTATTATCCTGGCTTGCCGGATCACCCCGGCCGCGAGGTTCAGGAGAAGCAATCCACCGGTTATGGCGCGGTGGTCTCCTTCGACGTTGGTTCAGGCGAGCGGGCCAAGCGGGTGCTGAATCGGGTGAAGCTGCCGCTCGTTGCGGTCAGCCTGGGTGCCGTCGAGAGCATCCTCTCTTACCCGGCGATGATGTCGCATGCCTCGATGCCGCCGGAAGTTCGCGGCGAGCGGGGCATTACCGACGGGCTGCTGCGTTTCTCCGTCGGGCTGGAGGACATCGACGATTTGCTTGCCGATTTGGACGAGGCGCTTGCAAATAGCTGAATAGGCTCGTGAACGGATAAAAAGGCCGCGGTATGCGGCCTTTTTGGCATTTTCCTCTGTATGTGTCAACGTTTCTTCGGCGTCTGCGCCGTGATTGGGTGCTGTTTTTCCTGGGCGGACTGTGTTACGATTGAATTAACATTTTAAATTTTCAGGTATCGCCTGGGATTCATTTATTTGTTCTAAGGAGGCAGTGATATGACTGCAATCGACGATATATTAAACAAAGCGCTGCAGGGCGGACGCCTGGATTTGGAGGATACGATCCGGTTGTTCGAATCTGACGAAGTGGAGAAGATCGGGCATACCGCCAACATTTTGATGGAGCGCAAGCATCCCGAACCGATCACGACGTTTGTGATCGGACGGAACATCAACTATACGAACATTTGTGACGTATATTGCCGGTTCTGTGCTTTTTACCGCCGGCCAGGTTCTGAGGAAGGGTATGTGCTTCCGGACGAAGTGATTTTTCAAAAAATCCAGGAAACGGTGGACGTAGGCGGCACAGAGATTCTGATGCAAGGTGGAACCAACCCGAATTTACCATTTAGCTATTATACGAACTTATTGAAGGCGATTAAAGAGCGGTTCCCGAACATCACGATGCACTCGTTCTCACCTGCGGAAATCATGAAGATGAAGGAAGTGTCCGATGGGCTTTCGCTGGAAGAGGTCTTGCGCGAAATCCATGCAGCAGGTCTTGATTCGCTGCCGGGCGGCGGAGCTGAAATTTTGGACGACCGGACACGCCGCAAAATCAGCCGCCTGAAAGGCTCCTGGAGAGACTGGATGGACGTAATGCAAACCGCCCATAAAATCGGAATGAACACGACGGCCACGATGGTCATCGGGTTTGGCGAGTCGATGGAAGAACGGGCGCTGCATCTGCTGCGCGTGCGGGAAGCACAGGATGAATGCATCCAGAACGGTTATCCGTCGGAAGGTTTCTTGGCCTTTATCCCTTGGACGTTCCAGCCGGACAACACGAACCTGAAAGCCGAACGGCAAACGCCGGAAGCCTATCTAAAAACGGTAGCGATTAGCCGAATTGTGTTGGATAACATCAAAAACCTGCAGTCCTCTTGGGTGACGATGGGTCCTGAAGTCGGCAAGCTGTCGCTGCAATACGGTTGTAACGACTTCGGCAGCACGATGATCGAGGAGAACGTTGTATCGTCCGCCGGTGCGACGCATAAAGTGAACATCGAATCGATCCTGTCGATCATTCGTTCCGCAGGCAAAGTTCCGGCTCAACGCAATACCAAATATGAGATTTTACGTGTGTTTGATGAAGAAGCTACGGTCGAACGCGATTTTATTATGCAAAACTAACTTGATTCTCCTATAAAATATTGCTGGCAGAACTGCCTTTCATTCCATGAACGGTTCCCGTATATCCGCTACCTTCCCACCATATACTTGGAGAAGGAAGCGGAAGGGGGCCAGATTCATGGATTTTTTTACTGTACGCGTCAATTGTGGTTCCGCCGAATCGGAGGAACGGTTCAAAGCTTTGATACAGGAGGCCGTCAGCAGCTTACATAACCGCGAGGTTCGGCTTAGCTTTCAAGCAGCCGAAGGCGGGATGCTGGAGGCGTTGCTTATCGGACGTCCAGACTCCAGCGGCGGGGGGCAAGCTGCTTGCGATCCACAACTGATCGACCTTTTGTCGCTTGGCATCGCAGAATACATCATCAGCGAGAAGGAAGAAGAGGTCGCCGCTCGAGTCATGAGACGGGATTACAGCTTCGAATCCCGCGAGGAAGCGCAGCAGGTTCATGACATGGTGGACCGGCTTCTGGCCGAAGAAGCTGTTACCGGCTGTGCCCGAGAGGAACGCAAAGCGTTGGTACAAGAAGCGCTACGCGAGTATTTGCAGTCTTCCTCCGACCTCCATCTGGAAGGGTTCGTCTGGTTTCGCCTCAAGGCTTACGAGGACAAGCTGCGCGAAATCGTAGATTATGCCGTCGACGAGTTTTTGCTCGACAAGCAGTATGAGGAATTCATTGGGCTGCTGCAGTATTTCGTGTATTTTCAGGAGCCTTTGACCCCGTTAGTTCATTTGATGCATAAGCACGATCATGAATTTGCGATTCTGAACGAGCAATTTACGCCGATTCGTGTGCCGGCTTCTGGCGGGGTTGTCGCGCGGATTGCCGATCAGGAGATGCAGATGGAGGACGTGATCGTCAGCACCTTGATCTCCCTGTCCCCGGACCGGATTTTGATTCATACCCAGGAACCTGATGCCCAGGTGATTACGACGATCTCGCGGATTTTTGGCGATCGGGTGGAAATCTGCTTGCTTTGCCCGCATTGCCAGCTGTTCCATCAGGAGACGCGGCGTCTAGATCAAGGGTAATGAAGAAGAGGTTTCTTGACGATCCGGGAAGTTCGCATTATAATTACTTCCATTAAGTGAACAACCTTAAATAGCGTGGACAAAGACATGAGCCAGAAGACTTGAACGGTACAGAGAGAGGGAACTTGGCTGGAATTCCCTTCGGATTCGCTTTTGGTTTACCCCTTTGTAGCTGTATTCCCGAACCTTCGTGAAGTAAGGAATACCGGTTCATTCCCGTTAACGAATGCCGAATTAAGGGCCGTTTCCGAGTTGTGATGCACGGGTGAGTGCTGCGGATTGGCCGAATGAGGGTGGAACCACGGGTATTTAACGCTCGTCCCTTTCCGGGACGGGCGTTTTTTGATTTGTCCGCTTCCGGTAAACAATCACATATTTTAGGGAGGAAATCAAGGTGGCAGTATCTGTTATTTTGCCGGACGGTTCGGTTCGGGAGTATGCGGAAGGCAGCAGTCTGGAGGATGTCGCTGCTTCGATCAGCAGCGGTTTGCGCAAAAATGCGCTGGCCGGAAAAATCAATGGCGTGGCGGTGGATTTAAACACGAAGCTGGTGGATGGCGCCAAAGTTGAGATCATTACTGGGGATTCCCAAGAAGGTCTGGAAATCATGCGTCACAGCAGCGCCCACTTGATGGCTCAAGCGGTGAAACGCTTGTTTGGCAACAAGGAAGTGAAGCTGGGGATCGGGCCGGTCATCGAAGACGGCTTCTACTATGACATGGACTTGGAGCATCCGCTTAATCCAGAGGACCTGCAAAAGATCGAAAAAGAAATGGAACGCATCATCGGTGAAAACCTGCCGATTACCCGCCGCGAGGTTAGCCGTGAAGAAGCGTTAGCGATCTATACGGAGCTGGATGATCCGTATAAGCTGGAGATCATTCGCGAATTGCCGGAAGGCAGCGTCATTTCGATTTATGATCAAGGCGAGTTCTTCGACCTGTGCCGCGGGCCGCACGTGCCTTCGACCGGGAAAATCAAAGTGTTTAAGCTGCTGAGCGTGGCTGGCGCGTACTGGCGCGGCAACAGCAACAACAAAATGCTGCAGCGGATTTACGGTACCGCGTTTATGAAGAAAGCGGACCTGGATCATCATCTGCACATGCTGGAAGAAGCGAAGAAACGCGACCACCGGAAGCTGGGGAAGGAACTCAACATCTTTACGTTCAACAACCTGGTCGGCCAAGGCTTGCCGATTTGGCTGCCGAAGGGAGCGACGGTTCGTCGGACGCTGGAGCGTTATATCGTTGATATCGAAGAAAGACTGGGTTACCAGCATGTATACACGCCGGTGCTGGGGAACGTGGATTTGTATAAAACATCGGGTCACTGGGAGCATTATCAAGAAGACATGTTCCCGAAAATGACGATCGATACGGAAGAATTTGTGCTTCGTCCGATGAACTGCCCGCATCACATGATGGTTTATAAGAGTGATATGCGCAGCTACCGGGACTTGCCGATCCGCATCGCCGAGCTGGGGATGCAGCATCGTTATGAGATGTCCGGCGCATTAACCGGGTTGCACCGTGTGCGTTCTATGACGCTGAATGACGCTCATATTTTCTGCCGTTTGGATCAAATCAAAGATGAATTTAAGCGCGTCCTGGATTTGATCAAACAGGTATACAACGATTTTGGGATTCATGAGTATCGGTTCCGGTTATCTTACCGTGATCCTCAAGATACGGAGAAGTACTACCAAAACGACGAGATGTGGAATACGGCGCAGCGGATGCTCCGCGAGGTTGTAGAGGAAGCCGGCTTGCCATTCTTTGAAGCAGAAGGCGAAGCGGCGTTCTACGGACCGAAGCTCGACGTGCAGATCAAAACGGCGCTTGGCAAGGAAGAAACGCTGTCGACTGTGCAAATCGACTTCCTGTTGCCAGAACGTTTTGAGCTGGAGTACGTTGGCGACGACGGCCAGAAGCATCGTCCGGTCGTGCTGCACCGCGGGATCCTCGGGACGATGGAACGTTTCACGGCCTTCCTGCTGGAGAACTTTGCAGGGAATCTGCCGCTCTGGCTCGCTCCGGTTCAAGCGAAGGTGCTTCCGGTGTCCAGCAACTTCGACGCTTATGCTCGTCAGGTCGAAGACAAGCTGCGGGCTGCCGGCATCCGCGCCGAAAGCGATCTGCGCAACGAGAAGCTCGGATATAAGATCCGCGAAGCTCAGCTTGAGAAGCTGCCGTACATGCTCGTCGTAGGCGAAAACGAGCAAAACGCCGGCACCGTTTCCGTCCGCAAACGCGGCCAAGGCGACCTTGGCGCCAAAGCGGTGGATGAAGTGATTGCTCAATTGCAGGAGGAAATCCGCAACCACGTGATTTAGTTCGTGTGCGTTTCGTCTGCACCGTCCGCTCGGGCGGATGAGCGGAGTAAATGTTGCACTTTTTACAACATTTTTGTGTGGGGGAAGGCCCAGTTGAATTAACCCAACCTCAAAAGCTCCAACTGCAAAAGTGCATTGCGTGATGTGCAAAATCCCGATTTCAAGGGGCCTGAAGTGTAAAAGTGCAATTCATTGAGGGAGTTTTTGGCTGAATCGGCGGTTTTGAGCGGAAATGAACTGTATTCATGATTCGACGTCGATCAAGCCTCTTCGGTAAAGCTTCGTGATGAAAAGCCAGGATGTATAGAATTGGGCGTATGTGGAAAACCTTTCGAATAAGGGGGAGGTTTTCTCATGCGCCAATTTCATTTCTGGCACAAGTTTAGTACACGCTGTTTGCTTGCAGGATTGCTTGTATTTACGATGGCGGCGGATCTGCCGGTTGGGGGCTTCCAGCCGCAAAGCATTTACGCGAACCGGCAATACCGGAATTACGCAGAATGGCTGGGGCTGAAGCAAACGCAGCAACTGCAAGCGGTAAGAACAACACGACAATACCAATATCAACGGGTCATCATGATGAACCCGGAACATAAACAGGCTCAACAGGCTCAGCCTGAGCGTAAGAAAAAAGCGGTGGAAACGGTCAAAGTGCTGGCAACCGGTTATACCGCCGGCTATGAATCCACCGGCAAGAAGCCCAACCATCCGCAATACGGCATCACGTATTCGGGCGTTCGGGTGCGGCGTGACAAAGATACCGTCTCGACGATTGCCGCCGACTTAAAGATTTTTCCGATTGGCACGATCCTTTATATTCCGGGGTATGGCTACGGGGTCGTTGCCGATAAAGGCTCCGCGATCCGCGGTCATAAAATCGACCTTTATTTTGATACCATCAAGCAGGTTTATAAGGAATGGGGCAAAAAAGAGGTTGAGGTCCAGGTGGTTCGCAAAGGAGACGGCAAGTTGACCGAAGAGATGCTGAAGGAGCTTGGCAAAGCGATGGAAGTGAACAAAGAAATTCCTGAAAATCTTTGGGACAAGGCGATTTAAGCTTCGCCACCCCTTCGCTTTTTCGCTCGCATAATTCATCTTCCCGGTTCGCATAATAAGGTTCGTGGTCCACGACGAGAGGGCTGCGAAAACGCCAACGACTCACGGAATCGGCGTATGCGAGAGGGAGGTGAGAATCATGGCAAATCAAAAGAAAGCCGCTTCTCCAGGTTACAAAACACCTAACGAGAAGTTTAATGAAGAATTTGCTGAAGAAAGCACAGCAACCGTTGCTCAGAAAGCGAAAGCTTCTCGCAATGCAACGACTTCAGTGAACAAACAACAATAATGATCGCGTAAAGCGAAAAGAGCGTCCCTTGAGGGACGCTTTTTACATATATTCCCTTTCCCCTCGGTCTTGGGACCGATCAAGCTTTCCATCCCGCGCCGCTGTTCATCACCTTACGCTTCAGGTAAACTGGCATTAGTAAGAGGCAGTCCATTGGAGGTAACGAGATGAGAAATGGCTTATTTGGAAGATTTATTGGAGGGATGGTGCTGATCGGTATCGGGGCAGTTTTTCTTCTGAATCAGTTCGGGGTGACCGATTTCAGCATCGGCGAAATGTTCGCGACATACTGGCCCTTGTTTCTGATTTTAGGAGGGTTGGTGAACTTAAGCAACGGCGGCTGGCGGGGCGGTAACTTTGTCGGCAGTGTCGTATTATTGCTGATCGGCGGGTATTTCCTGGGCCGCAATCTGAATTTAATTGACTTAAGTCCGGGCGACTTTTTCCGCTTCTTCTTTCCGGTGATGTTGATCATCGGCGGGTTGTTCGTCTTGTTCAAACCGCGTGATCCGCATCGGCGCAAACGGCGCGACGATTTTCCGCCGCCTCCGATGCCGCCGCTCGATCCTCCGCCACCAACGTTCCATCCGGAGATGGAGTCTCCGCTGGATTCGATTTTCGGATCGATGGAGAAGGAGAAAGAGAAGGAAGAAGCAGCTAAGCAGGAAAAACCGCGTTTTTCCCATCCTAATTTCGGGCACCACCATCATGAAGGTGGTTCAGGAGGCCATGGATCGGTCATCCAGAAATCCGGATTTATCGGTGATGTTCACTTGGGTCAGGATTATTTCCAGCTGAAGCCGATGAATATCTCCCATTTTATCGGCGATACGATCATTGATCTGACCAAGGCGCAAATTCCTTACGGGGAAACGAAAATTAATGTTTCGTCCTTCATCGGCGACGTGAAAGTGTTCATCCCCGACGATATGGACATCGGTATTGTGGCCACCTCCAGCGCGTTCATCGGCGATTTGAAAGTGCTGACGCAGAAGCAAGGCGGCTTCATGAGCAGCGTCACCGCCGAATCTCCGTATTACGGTGAAGCCAGCAAGCGGATTAAGCTGATTGTCAGCGTGTTTGTGGGCGACGTTAAAGTGAACATGGTAGGGTAACCCATGATTGTGCGGCGGATCTTGATGAATACGAAGTGGGAGCTGTTGTGTTATTTCTTGCTCACCGGCAGCCTGACGGCGGTTGCCTTCTATATCGGAACGACTACCGGGGTGATCGTGGTCAGCGATTCCTGGGTGTGGATTTACGATATGGCAGGCATCGCCGTTTTGGCGCTGATTATCGGCTATATCGCCGGTCGGCGCATCCAGGGGAAGATCGATCACTTACACCTGAACATGCTGCAAGTCGCCAAGGGGAACTTATCGGTGCGGATGCCGGAAACGGCGGACCAAACCTTTAACGGAGTGTACCAGGAATTTAACAACATGATTGATGCCATGGAGAAAAAAATGCAGCTGCTTCAACAGCTTGGCGAGCAAGAGGTTGTCGAGAAGGAGCAGGCAGCGGAAAAAGCGGTGCTGGAGGAACGCAGACGGCTGGCCCGCGATTTGCACGATACCGTCAGCCAGCAGCTCTTCGCCATTCATATGGCGGCTTCCTCTTTGCCAAAGGTGCTGGAGAATAACGCTACTCAGGCAGAAACGGTGCTGAATCAGCTGATCCAGATGTCGAATACGGCGCAAAAGCAGATGCGGGCACTCATCGCTCAGTTACGTCCGATGGAGCTGGTTGGCAAATCGTTGGCCGAGGCGCTCGATCAGTGGTTTCCCGACTATTGCCGGCAAAACGGACTCAAAGGGATTAAGGATATGGACATCCAGGGAGATATGTCGGAAGCGAAAGAGCATCAGCTGTTCCTCATCATCCAGGAAGCGATGGCGAATATCGTGAAGCATGCCGGGGCTAGTATGGTCAGCTTGTCGTTGCGAGAAGGTCCGCGTCAAGTGGTGTTGAGCATCAGCGATGACGGACAAGGCTTCAGCAGCACGTATCAGAAGCAGGGCTCCTACGGGCTAACGACGATGAAGGAACGGGCGGAGAAGCTTGGCGGCAATGCGGAAATCATTAGCAAGCCGGGGGCAGGAACAACGATACGGGTGCATATTCCGAAGTTTGAGGAAGGGAAAGGGGGAGCCGCGGATGAGCAAAATCAAGGTGATGATCGTCGATGATCATGACATGGTACGGATGGGGTTAAAGACGTATTTGATGCAAGACCCGGGATTCGAGGTGATCGCCGAGGCCGGAGATGGTCGTGAGGCGGTAGAGTTATTGGAGCGAGGACTTCGGGAGGGGCAGCCCGACATCATTCTGATGGATTTGATGATGCCGGGCATGAACGGAGCAGAAGCAACCAAGGAAGTGCGGAGCCGGTTTCCGGATATGAAAATCGTGATCCTCACCAGCTTCTTGGAGGATGATCTCGTCGTGCAGGCGGTTGAAGCCGGTGCGGTCAGCTATGTGCTGAAGACGGTCTCAGCCGAGGAGCTGATTTACGCGCTGCAAGGGGCATACCGCGGGATGCCGGTGATGACGGGCGAAGTGGCCCAGGCGCTCACGCGCGGCCTCCGTCAGCGAACCGTACAAGGGGATGACTCGGGGATGACCGAGCGGGAGAAGGAAGTGCTGCTGTTAATCGCCGAGGGAAAAAGCAACAAGGACATCGCCGAGGAGCTGCATATCAGCATTAAAACGGTCAAAACCCACGTCAGCAACCTGCTGATGAAATGCGAGCTGGAGGACCGCACGCAGCTAGCAATCTATGCCCACCGGCAAGGATGGGTAGGGCATTCATAGATTTATCATCATATCGGTAAAATGAGGCGTTATCCATACGTTGGGACCGCCTTTAACGGAAATAGCGCCTGATGGGGCGCTATTTTTGATGCTTCGGCACGGCTCGGTTAGATCTCGAAAATGGCTTTAGATCAGCAATTCTAGCTTTTATCTCCTTTTTAATTGTTTTTAATGTATGTTTAAGGTTTCTGGTACAGAATAAAAATCAAGAAACAAGAAAAACAAGTTACCCCTGAACCACTCGGGGGAAGGAGGTCAATGAATATGGATGATCAAAGAAATAAATCGGGCCAACCTTTTGAAGACGATGCCAACGCCAATGCAAATGAACCTAAGCGTCAAGAATCTTCGGAGTCGAGCTCTTCCTATTATTATTCTTACGGACCTTTTCAATCCTATGGAAAAAACAACGAGGAATCCGGCCAAGCAACCGGCTACTCGCAAAGCCAACCTCAAGAAGTAGAAGTGACGAGACCGCAGCCGCTGAAACCTTATCCTTCTTCCTATGAAATGATTCGCAGCTCAGCTGAACCAACGAACGGTTCCAATGGAGACGGACGCAGCAGCTTGCCGGCAGCCAAGAGTGTGAACTGGCAATACAACAGCAAACCGCAGCGTAAATCCTCCGTTCGTTCGGTAATCGCCGGTGTATTGGCCGGCATGCTGATTATGACCGGCGCGATGTTTTATGCGGACCGCGCGAACCTGTTTACGCCGGATCAAGCCGCATCTTCTTCGGTGCCGGCATCGAGCAACGCATCCAATAGCAGTGGTACTACTGAATCGTCCGGCAAGGCAACCACTGCATTGTACCCGGTAACGGATTCCGGTGAGGTGACGAAAGTCGTGAATCAAGCTGGGCCGGCCGTTGTTAAAATCGAAACGTTAACCGATGCCAGCAAGCAAAGAAGCAGCAACCCGTACAGCAACGATCCATTCTACCGTTACTTCTTTGGCGATGACTTCTTTGGCTCTGGCGGCAATGGCAGCAACAACGGCAGCGGCGGCTCCTCCTCCGGCTCGAGCCAACTGGTGCCGACGGGGATCGGATCCGGATTTATTTTCGATAAAACGGGCTACATCTTAACGAATGAACACGTTGTGCATAACGCCGACGTTGTGCAGGTCACGGTCCAAGGCACAGATAAGCCTTATGAGGCCAAAGTGCTTGGCACCAGCTATGAGCTTGACTTGGCCGTTCTGAAAATCGACGGCGACAGCAACTTCCCGTCGATTCCGCTGGGCAACTCGGACAACACGCAGGTTGGGGAATGGCTGGTAGCGATCGGGAACCCGCAAGGCTTTGACCATACGGTGACGGCCGGGGTGCTGAGTGCGAAGGAACGCGACATCACGATCGCCGGGGAAAACGGTGAGAAGGACCGCGAGTACGAGCATTTGCTGCAAACCGACGCTTCGATTAACCCCGGGAACTCCGGCGGTCCGCTCTTGAACCTGAACGGTGAAGTGATCGGGATTAACGTTGCTGTAAGCTCGGATGCGCAGGGCATTGGTTTTGCGATCCCGACCAGCACAGTTACCGAAGTGTTGGATAAGCTGAAAAACAACGAGAAAATTCCACAAAAACCGGTACCATTCATCGGCGCGACTTTGATGACGATGACCGAGGAAGTTGCGAAGCAAATGCAAACCGACGTGAAAGAAGGCTCTATTGTTACGGACATCGTGTTCAAATCGCCGGCTTATAACGCTGATCTTCGGCCGTACGATATTATAGTCGGGGCTAACGGTACCAAATATGCTACCAAAGAGAAATTGATTGAGTTCATTCAGAAACAGCAGGTCGGTGCGAAAGTGACGTTGAACGTCGTACGTAACGGCAAGAACATTGACCTTGAGGTTACGATTGGCGATAAAAACGAGTTTACCAACGTAAACTAATTCGCACGGGAAGCAGCCAAGGCGGTAAAGGCGGCAGGCAGGAGCAGCCTGCCGCCTTTTTGGCTTCCAGATGCGGGTTTACCGTTTATTTTGGTACAATGGAGACAGTAGAGCTTGCTGCCAGCAAGCGAAAGGCAAAGGAGAGATAGCTCGTGAGATCGGCGATTTTGGTCATAGATGATGATGAGAAAATTACGTCGATGCTGCGGCGCGGCCTCGCATTTGAGGGGTATGACGTGTATACAGCTCAGAACGGAGCGGAAGGGCTGTCGATGATGCTGAGCGCCGACCCGGATTTGATCATTTTGGACGTGATGATGCCCAAGGTAGACGGATTTGAGGTCTGCCGGCGGCTGCGCGAGGGCGGAAGCACCGTACCGGTGCTGATGTTGACCGCCAAGGACGAGGTCGAGAACCGGGTGAAAGGCCTGGATATCGGTGCCGATGATTACCTCGTCAAACCGTTTGCGCTGGAGGAGCTGCTGGCTCGGGTACGGGCATTGCTCCGGCGTAAGGACTCGGGCAGCCGATCCGGCAGCCAGCGTTTGATTTTTGAGGACATCATCATGGATCTGGACTCCCGTGAAGTGACGCGGGCTGGTCAGCGTTTGGAGCTGACGGCGAAGGAATTCGAACTGCTCCATCTGTTCATGCAAAATCCGAAACGTCTGCTCACACGTGATTTAATTATGGATAAAATTTGGGGTTACGACTACAGCGGGGAATCGAATGTGCTGGAGGTATATATTGCCATGCTTCGTCAGAAGACCGAGGAACACGGCGGCAAGCGCGTTATTCAGACGATCCGCGGGGCCGGTTACATCCTGAGAGGAGAGGCTTAAGTATGTCGATCCGGCTGCGGCTGACTGCATGGTATACCGGAATTTTGGCCGTAACGCTGATCCTGTTCAGCGCTTCGATTTATGGGTTGGTCAGATACAATACGTATCTGGAAGTGAGAAACCGGTTGGAGGATCAGGCCAATCGGATCAAGAACTCCCAAAGCTACAGCATCACCCAGGGACTGGATTTGTATTTGGATCCGATGCAGGCGAATCGGTTGGAGGACGCCCAGCTGTTTGTGCAGATTCACAATTATACGGACGGTCACACGCGGTATTCGCAAAATTTGCTGAATTGGAATATGAAATTTCCGGTTCCCACCGGGGATTCGGCGAGCAAAATTGCGGGATTTAAACGGGTGCAGTTATATAATCATTCCTTCTTGCTGTACCAACTCCCGATTACCCTCGATAACCAGTTGATTGGTTTAATCCAGTTAGCGGCGTATACGGGCGCCGAAGACAAGCTGATGAGCCGGATGAGTACCGTATTGTTATTTGGCTCCATCGTTACCATTTTGGCGGCCAGCTCGTTGGGTTACTTTCTTGCGCGCAAATCGATGGCACCCATCGGTAAAGTCATTGAGGCAGCGAATGGCATCCAGACCGGGAATGATTTGAGTGTAAGAATTGACTACGAGGGGCCGAACGATGAAATCGGCCAACTGATCGGGACCGTCAATAACATGCTGGCCCGAACCGAAGGCTTCTACAGGGAGCTGGATGAAGCTTATTCTGCACAGCGCCGGTTCGTGTCGGACGCTTCCCACGAATTGCGGACGCCGCTTACGACCATTCGCGGTAATGTTGATTTATTAAAACGGATGTGGTCCCAGGATGTGGAGCAGCGCGATCCAAGCGAGGAGGAGCGGGTTCGCAGCTTCTCATTGGAGGCGGTGAACGACATCGCTGCGGAGTCCGAGCGGATGAGCCGGCTGGTGAACGATCTGCTGTCGCTGGCCCGGGCCGATGCCGGGCAAACGTTAACGAAGGAACCGATCCAGTTGGCCCCGGTCGTGGAGGAAGTGGTCCGCCGGGCGCAATTTTTGCCGAGGAAAGCGGAGTGGGTCCAGGGGGATCTGCAAGCGCTGGACGGCGTGACAGTGAACGGCAGCAAGGATTATTTGCAGCAGATGCTGTTTATTTTTATTGAAAATGCGTTTAAATATACCGAGCAGGGCAGCGTCACCATCGATGCGATTCGATCTGGGGGACAGATCGGCATCCGCATTGCGGATACGGGCATCGGAATGGACCGCAGCGAGGTGCCGCATATTTTTGAACGCTTTTATCGGGCGGATCCGTCTCGCGGGATGATTCAAGGGACCGGATTGGGCTTATCGATCGCCAAATGGATCATCGACGAGCATGAAGGTTCGGTGGAAGTGTTGACCAAACGCGGCGAAGGGACGACGTTTATCATCTGGCTTCCCATTGTCTTTAATGCCCTTCCGGAATAGTTTATAATAGAGAGGCTCCCCTCCGTCAGGAATCTGGGGGATTAGAAAGCAGGGATATTTGATGGAAGTCATTAAAATTTCACCGCGCGGTTATTGCTATGGGGTCGTAGACGCGATGGTTCTGGCTCGTCAGGCGGCGCAGAACCTGGATCTGCCGCGGCCGATTTATATACTTGGCATGATTGTGCATAACAGCCATGTCACGAACTCCTTCGAGGACGAGGGAATTATTACGCTGGACGGTCCGAACCGCCTGGAGATTTTGAATAAGGTAGAGAGCGGGACGGTAATTTTTACCGCCCATGGGGTGTCTCCAGAGGTTCGCAAGCTGGCCCGGGAGAAAGGGCTCACCACAGTGGATGCCACTTGCCCGGACGTCACCAAGACCCATGTGTTAATCGAGGAGAAGGTTGCCGAGGGATATGAGGTCATCTACATCGGCAAGAAAGGACACCCTGAGCCGGAAGGCGCGATGGGGGTGGCTCCAGGTAAGGTACACTTGATCGAGAAGGAAGAAGAGATCGATCGGCTCAATCTGACCGCCGACAAAATCGTCATTACCAACCAAACGACGATGAGCCAGTGGGATATTAAGCATATTATGAAAAAATTGCTGGAGAAATATCCGGGCGCAGAGGTGCACAATGAGATCTGTCTAGCGACCCAATTGCGCCAGCAGGCGGTTGCGGAACAGGCGGGTCAGGCTGACCTCGTGATCGTTGTCGGCGATCCGCGAAGCAACAACTCCAACCGGCTTGCCCAGGTGGCTGAGGAGATTGCTGGAGTGAAGGCGTACCGCATCGCGGATATCACGGAGTTGAAGCGCGAGTGGCTGGAAGGGGTCCGCAAAGTAGCGGTCACCTCGGGGGCATCAACGCCGACGCCAATTACGAAGGAAGTCATTCAATATCTGGAACAATATGATCCGGAAGACCCGGCAACTTGGGAAATCGTTCGTACGGTAAATCTAGCGAAGTTGTTACCTCCAGTGAAGGTCGGAGCTCGAAGCAGAGGAGAATAAAACATAGATTTATAGAGCTGAAAACCGCGTCCCATCGCGGTTTTCGCGCATTTACCAACATTTGCGGGGTTCAATAGGAGTCGATTCATGTTATACTCGTTGTAGAGAAAGGTTACAAAAATGTAACTAAACTATTAACTACAACGAAGGAGATGACAGAATGAAATCGAATCGACTGAAACGTTTGGTGACAGGTGGACTTACTGCTATGTTGGCAGCAGCAATTGTTGTACCAGCATCGGCCTCGGCGGCCTCGAATACGACGACGAATAAAACTTATACGACATATAAGGTTTATACAACTTACGGCACGAATACGAATACTTGGACGAACTATTTTACAATTCCTTGGTATCTATATTATCCAACGAAGCCAGTCCAAAGCGGTAACCAAGGCACTACGGGCGGCCAGACGCAAACCGGAAATACGCAAGGTACGACTCAAGGAACAACTCACGGTACTACGCAAGGCACAACCGGTAATACGCAAAGTGCGGTAACCGACAAGTCGCAATTTGCAACGGAGGTTATCCAACTGGTGAACCAGGAGCGCGCGAAGCAAGGCCTTAAGCCGCTCACCGGTGACGCGGAACTGAACAAGATGGCATTGGCTAAAGCGAAGGATATGAGCGATAACAACTACTTTAGTCATACGTCTCCAACGTACGGCTCGCCATTTGACATGATGAAGAAGTTTGGTATTCAATTCAGCTACGCAGGCGAAAACATTGCCATGGGGCAAAAAACGCCGGCTGAAGTCGTAAAAGCTTGGATGAACAGTGAAGGACACCGTGCAAATATTCTGAACGCCAACTACAACCTGATTGGGGTTGGCTACTACAATGGGTATTGGGCACAGGAGTTCGTAGGAAGATAAGGATATAAGCGAAAGGCCGGAGAATTGTTCTCCGGCCTTTTTATGTGCGGTTGCGGCTGAGAACGAGGCGGGGGAGTGGCTCGCCGCCCCCTTTTTACACCATTATCCCTTTCGATAAGGGAGCCAGAAATGGATTTGCGTAGGAGGATGTGTTTTCCGTGTTGTGCCTCTTCCTGGATCATCTGATTACGCGGATTAAACGGGATAATGGGGTAAAAGAGTCTGAAACATGAAGGAGTTTCCGCGAAAGCTCAGTTTATTCCACATATACCTACGCCGATTAGGGTTGACGGGCGAGGTAAATTCGGCTATAGTTACTTTAGTGGTTAAAAGCTTAAAAGCGAACAAGCGTTCAAGCGAAACAGTGATTGTGCATTCGAATATTTGTTTTTAGCTCGTACACGCATCGCCTAATAGGAGAAAGGATGGGATCGAAATGATCGTTATTACTTCAAACCAAACCCCAGAGGAGCGCGTTCAGGAAATTATCGCTGTCATCGAGAAGGAAGGCCTGCAGACTCATGTATCTCGTGGGAAAGATCGGACTGTGATCGGATTGATCGGTACGATTGAACCAAAGCTTGCTGAGCACCTTCGCCAAATGAAGGACGTTGAGAACGTCATTAAAATTTCGAAATCTTACAAGCTGGCTAGCCGGGACTTCCATCCTGAGGATACGGTCATTTCGATCGGCGACGTTAAGATTGGCGGTGACGAGCTGGTTGTCATGGGCGGCCCTTGTGCCGTAGAATCGCCGGAACAAATCGACGAGATTGCGCGTCTCGTGAAAGCAGCCGGCGGACAGGTGCTGCGCGGCGGTGCATTTAAGCCGCGTACGGGTCCTTACAGCTTCCAGGGCATCGGTGTGGAAGGGCTCATCATGATGGCGGAGGCCGGCAAGAAGCACGGTCTGCTGACCATTACGGAGGTCATGACGCCGGAATACGTGGATGTGTGCGCTGAATATGCGGACATTTTGCAGGTGGGTACGCGCAACATGCAGAACTTCGATTTGCTGCGCAAGCTGGGCACCTGCAACAAGCCGGTTCTATTGAAACGCGGCTTTAGCGCAACCTATGACGAGTTCCTGAACGCGGCCGAGTACATTTTGGCGGGCGGGAACCCGAACGTTATGTTATGCGAACGCGGGATCCGTACATTTGAAACGTACACGCGCAATACGCTGGATCTGTCGGCCATTCCGGTGCTGCAGAACTTGAGCCATTTGCCGGTAATCTCTGACCCGAGCCATGGCACGGGCCGCCGTGAGCTGGTGGAACCGATGACAAAAGCATCCGTGGCTGCCGGGGCAGACGGTCTAATTATCGAAATGCACACCGATCCAGACAACTCGATGACCGGTGACGGCGTACAGTCTTTGTTCCCGGATCAATTCGCTGCATTACTGCAAGATTTGGAGAAATTGGCACCATTGGTAGGTAAACGTTTTGATACCCCAAAAGCTGCACTTCGCGTGTAAGATAGACGGACATGTGCAGCGCTTTCACAGAATAGACAAAATCCGAAAGCCCATTCGCCATGCGGTGAGTGGGCTTTTATACTATTTGTCTATTAATTTGTACTATGCGTAATAATACCTTATATCGCATGTAAAAATACCTTACATAAGTATTGACGACTTCGCCTTCATAGTCCTATAATGACGACATAATCATACTAAAGGATGAACGTTAAACGCAAAAATAAGATTTAATGTTCGTGATTTTGGGAGGAAAGAGTATGTCAGCAGAGATCGTTTTAAAAACAATCAAGGAAAAGCAAATCGAGTGGGTAGATTTCCGCTTTGTTGATCTGTCGGGACGTCAACATCACATTACGCTTCCGGCGAAAGAAGTGAATGAGGACACCTTCGTAAACGGCGTTGCTTTCGACGGATCCTCGATCCCTGGGTTCCGCGGTATCGAAGAATCGGATATGGTGATGATGCCGGACCATGGTTCTGTATTTGTTGATCCTTTTACCGCACATCCGACGTTGAACGTATTTTGCGATATTTATACGCCGGACGGCGAACGTTATGAGCGTGACCCGCGCAGCGTAGCGGTTCGCGCAGAAGAGTATTTGAAACAAAGCGGTGTCGGTACCGCGGCATACTTTGCTCCGGAATCCGAATTCTTTATCTTTGACGATGTTCGTTTCGAGAGCGGTATGAACAAAACGTTCTACTCGGTAGATTCCGAGGAAGCGATTTGGAACACCGGCCGTACAGAAGAAGGCGGCAACCTGGGTTATAAAGTGCCGGTTAAAGGCGGCTACGTTCCGGTAGCACCAACCGACAAGCAACAAGACATCCGCAGCGAAATGTGCCGTTTGCTTGAAGAAGCCGGCATTCGCGTTGAACGTCACCACCACGAAGTAGCAACATCCGGTCAAGCGGAAATTAACTTCCGTTTCGACACGCTGCTGAAAACGGCTGACAACCTGATGGTTTACAAATACATCGTGCATAATACCGCCGCTCAATTTGGTAAAACGGCAACGTTTATGCCTAAGCCGCTGTTTGGTGACAACGGCAGCGGGATGCACGTACACCAATCGATCTTTAACGGCGATACTCCACTGTTCTACGAAAAAGGTGCTTATGCTAACCTGAGCGAAATCGCCCTGAACTACATCGGCGGGATCCTCTACCATGCACCGGCGATCATCGCCTTCACGAACCCAAGCACGAACTCGTTTAAACGCTTGGTACCTGGCTTCGAGGCTCCAGTAAACCTGGTATACTCGAAGGGGAACCGTTCGGCTGCTATCCGGATTCCGGTTGCTGCCGTAACGCCAAAAGGCTGCCGTATCGAATTCCGTACGCCAGACTCCACGGCTAACCCGTACTTGGCCTTCTCCGCTATGCTGATGGCTGGCCTCGACGGCATCAAGAACAAAATCGATCCGGTGAAACTGGGCTACGGACCGTTCGACAAGAACATTTACGAGCTGTCGGATGAAGAGAAAGCATCGATTCGCAGCGTTCCGGGCTCCCTGGACGAAGCGCTGGACGCTTTGGAAAGCGATTATGAGTTCCTGACTCAAGGCGGAGTCTTCACGAAAGCGTTCATCGACAACTTCGTGGAAATGAAACGCGCCGAAGCCAGAGCTGTTGCAGTTCGTGTACATCCTTACGAATTTGGTCTTTATTACGATCTGTAAGCCGAGTAGCTATCATACGAACAACCTCCCTATCCGTTGGATGGGGAGGTTTATTTTTTTGCGAACTGAAACCCTTTACAAACCGAGGAATAGATCAGATAATGAAGATATCGAAACCGGTTTCGTTGCTTTATGAAATTGGTTTTTTGAACTCTTGGATGATTTGGGGTTCCGAATCATTTCGGAACATCTGATTTCAACGGAAAGGATGAGGGAAATGGCGACAAGCGGCTGGAAATTCCATGGGAAGGAGGGTGTGTTTCGGCTTGAACAGCCTGAGTTAAGCAGTTATTTGTATTTTCCTTTGGTTAATGATGCGGGGATGATGTCCTCGGTATCACCGAATTTGCATGGGCAAGCGACAACGGGGCATAACTCATTTCTGCTGGAGCCGATCTCGGTGGAGAGCTTGCATAACTCTAAAGCGGCGCGGAATTTTTGGATCTATCTTGATGGTTATGGGGCCTGGTCCGTGACGGGGAATTCGGCGCGGCAAAACGCGGCGTTATTTTCAGAGGAGAAAGAGAAGACTTTGCTGGAGGCCGGGTTCTTATGGCATAAGATCACGCGGGAAAGTGCCAATCTGAACTTGAGAGCCGAAAGCACCAGCTTTGTTCCCGTGACGGACGATAAAATCGAACTGATGAAGGTTCGGCTGACCAATACCGGGGATACGGAACTCACCATTACACCTACCGCGGCGATTCCGCTGTATGCGCGTTCTGCTGACGATCTGCGGGATCACCGGCATGTTACCTCGTTGCTCCACCGGATATATACCTCCGCTCACGGCGTAGAGGTTCAACCGGCACTGTCGTTCGATGAGCGCGGGCATCGCGTGAACAAAACGGCCTACGGCGTATTTGGAGCCGCGCAGGATGGGACTGCTCCGATTGGATTCTTCCCGGTGACCGAAGACTTCATCGGCGAAGGCGGGGCTTTAGACTGGCCGCAGGCGGTGGTCGCCAATCGTCAGCCGGATGTTGAAGCAGGCGCCGAAATCGAGGGGTATGAAGCGGTTGGTGCGCTCAGGTTTGCCACAACCCAGCTAGCGCCGGGGGAATCGGTGTCCTATGTTGTAGCCATGATGATCGCTGATGACCGGATCGATACGAAGCGCATTGCTGCAGCATATTTGTCAGAGGCCCGATTTGATGAACTGCTGGAACAAAACGAAACTTACTGGCGGGGCAAGCTGGATACGCTCGCTTTTCAATCCGGAGATGAACAACATGATCTTTGGTTGAAGTGGGTGACGCTACAGCCGATTTTACGCCGTTTATATGGAAACTCGTTCCTCCCGTATCACGATTATGGGCGCGGCGGACGAGGCTGGCGCGATTTATGGCAGGACTGTCTGGCCTTGCTGGTGATGGAGCCGGATGAAGTGGGGCATTTGCTTTACAACAACTATGCCGGCGTGCGGTTCGACGGCAGTAATGCGACGATTATCGGCGCGAAACCGGGCGAATTTATCGCTGACCGCAACAATATTCCGCGGGTATGGATGGACCATGGGGCTTGGCCGCTGTTAACGACGCTACTGTATATTCATCAAAGCGGGGACCTTGGCTTTTTGCTGAAGCCGCAGACGTATTTCCGCGATATTTTCACCAAACGTTGTAAGGAACGTGATCTTGCCTGGACGCCGGAGCAGGGGAACAAGCTGTTGTCGCAAGATGGGCGTATTTACGAAGGGAGCATTTTGGAGCATATTCTGCTGCAAAATATCGTGGCGTTCTTTAACGTAGGCGAAAATGGCAATATTAAGCTGGAAGGCGCGGACTGGAACGACGGACTGGATATGGCGCCGGCACGTGGAGAGAGCGTTGCGTTTACAGCATTTTATGCCAGCAATTTGCTGGAGCTCTCCGAGTTGATTCCTCGGTTAGCACAAGCGCCGGGCGGAACGGATACGATCGAGATTGCCGAAGAAATCGCTGTGTTGCTGGATAGCCTGGGAACGCCGATTAACTACGACAGCATTCCGGCGAAGCAGGAGCTGCTGGAACGTTATTTTGACTCCGTTGTGCCGGCCGTCAGCGGGCGGAAGCGGAAGTTTAGCGTGCAGCAGGTGGCGGAGGATCTTCGGCGGAAAGCGGATTGGGCGTTTGAACATTTACGGAAGCAGGAATGGATCCGCAGTGCGGAAGGGTTCGAGTGGTTTAACGGATATTACAACAACGATGCCGTACGGGTGGAAGGAGACCATCCAAACGGGGTACGTATGACGTTAACCGGTCAAGTGTTTACAATCATGGGCGGCATTGCGACCGAGGAGCAAGTTGGCAAAATCACAGCAGCGGTGGATCGGTATCTCAAGGATGAGCGCATCGGTTACCGGCTGAACTCACGGTTTGGTGAAATTCAACAGAATCTGGGGCGGGCGTTTGGGTTTGCTTTTGGCCATAAAGAAAACGGGGCGATGTTCAGCCACATGACGGTGATGTACGCCAATGCGCTCTATAAGCGCGGATTCGTCCAGGCTGGCAAGCAGGTGCTGGATTCCGTTTACCGCTTGTCCGCGGATTTTGAACGCAGTCGGATGTATCCCGGGATTCCGGAATATATTAACGAACGGGGCCGCGGCATGTATACTTATTTAACGGGATCGGCCAGCTGGCTGCTGTTGACGCTGCTGACGGAAGTATATGGGGTCAAAGGCGATTACGGAGATCTGCGTCTGGAACCGAAGCTGACTGCAGAGCAATTTGATGCAGCGGGAGAAGCGTCGGTGATCACCAGCTTCGCCGGACGTAAGTTGCAGATCGTTTATCGTAACCTGGAGCGTGCCGAATACGGGAAGTATCGAATCGGTCACGTTACCGTAAATGGCGTATCGCTGGATTCCAGCTCTCGTGAGGGGGGCTGCCTTATTCCGCGTCAAGAGATCGAGGCGCTGCAGGAAGGAGCCGTTCACCGGATAGAAATTACGTTAACCGCGTAATAGATAGGAAGGGAACCCATGGCTTATCATTTAAAAAACGACCGATTGCACGTTGAAATTGCCGAACTCGGCGAAGTGTACCAAGGCACCCGGTTCGACGGGGCCGGAATCATCACAGGCGTTAAGCTGGACGGACAACATCAATTCTGCGTGCCGGAAAGCCTGACACCCGGAACCGGAACAGGAGGCATTGGAATTTGCAGCGAATTTGGCATCAAGGAAGCGATTGGGTATGAGGAAACTCAGGTGGGTGAACGGTTCCCCAAGCTGGGTGTAGGCTTGCTCACACGGCCGGATGATGCGGAGTACTTTTTTTACAGGGATTACGCCTGCCAGCGTTTTGAGACTCGGGTGGAGCAAAGTGGTGAGCAGCAGATTTGTTTTACGACCGAGCCTGTGGAATGCCGGGGATACGCCATGCGTATGCAAAAAAGCATCAAAATCTCCGGCAACCTTCTGTCCGTCACTTACATATTGGAGAACACTGGGAGCCGAGTGATTATGACCGACGAATACAGCCATAACTTTCTCGGTATTGACGGATATGCGGTCGGGCCGGATTACGTGCTGAAGCTGCCGTTTGCTCCGGAGATCTGGAGCGATGATCCATCGACGCTGGAGGGCTTGGTGTTTGAGGGGGATCAAGTGACCTGGGAGCGCCGTCCAGAGAAGGACTTCTATTTCCGAATGACCCCCTTCGACGGGCGTGAAACCCCTTGGCTGTGGGAGCTGCAGCATCGGCCCAGCGGACTGACTGTACGTGAGCGGAGCAAGCTTCCGTTAAGCTCAGCCGCTGTTTGGGGGCACGGCCATGTCATTTCCCCGGAAATGTTCGTTACGGTCCATGTGGTACCAGGGGAACGGCAAAGCTGGACGCGAAGTTATGAGTTTAGTGAGATTCCTTGAGTGATCGATCTTAGTGAAGTTCACATGGCCAGCGATGCAGCAAGACCTGGAAAAACCGATCACCCCTTTCCCTTGATGAAGCGTTAATGTGTCAATTCTGCAAAATGGTGAATTTTTGCGAAATAACGGCTTGCTGGGAGATCGAATAGTTGCTATGATAATCGATAATTGTATTCGAAACCAGACATCGATTGTAAAGGGAAGGATGGGGAGAAATGAGTAACAGAGCTTATAACTTTAATGCGGGCCCAGCCGCGTTGCCGCTGGAGGTCCTGGAACGGGCCCAGGCCGAGTTCGTTGATTTCCGCGGGACAGGCATGTCGATTATGGAGATGTCCCACCGGGGAGCCGTCTATGAGTCGGTTCATAACGAGGCAGCTGAACGGTTGCTGAAGCTGTTCGGCCAACCGTCCGGTTATCAGGTGCTGTTCCTGCAAGGCGGGGCCTCCACCCAATTCGCCATGCTCCCGATGAACCTGCTTACGGAAGGCAAGACGGCCGGTTATGTGAAATCGGGCAGCTGGGCGAACAAAGCGATAAAGGAAGCCAAGCTCATCGGCGAGACGTTTGTTGCCGCATCCTCGGAGGAAGATAAGTACATGTCCCTCCCGGACTTGAGCAACTTGAATCTGCCGGAGAATACCGCGTATTTGCATGTCACTTCCAACGAAACGATCGAAGGCACGCAATTCCGCGAGTTCCCGGACACCGGCAGCGTTCCGTTGATCGCCGATATGTCCAGCGATATTTTGTGCCGTCCGTTTGATTTGACCCAGTTCGGCATGGTGTATGCCGGAGCCCAGAAGAACCTGGGACCGTCTGGCGTAACTGTGGTGATCGCTCGCGAGGAGTTGCTGCGGGAGTCGCCAAAGCATCTGCCAACGATGTTCCGTTACGATACGCATGCTGAGAACAACTCGCTGTACAATACTCCGCCATCCTTCTCGATTTATATGGTGAACGAAGTGCTGAAATGGATTGAAGAGCAAGGTTCGCTTGAGGGGATCGAGAAGAAGAACCGGGACAAGGCCGATCTGCTGTATCAAGCGATTGATGCTAGCGGCGGCTTCTACCGTGGTTGTGTCCGGCCGGAGAGCCGTTCGATCATGAACGTGACCTTCCGTCTGGCGAACGATGAGCTGGAGAAGCTGTTCGTGAAGGAATCGGAGAAGGAAGGCTTCGTGGGACTCAAAGGCCATCGCAGCGTCGGCGGCCTGCGCGCTTCGATTTATAACGCGGTTCCGAAAGCCAGCATTCAGGCTCTTGTCGAATTCATGGAACACTTCCAAAAAACGCACGGATAAAGATCGCAGCGGGGCTTCCGCTGGAAGACCCCTGCTATTCCTGAGAACCCCCAACTCGCCTGCTCGCAGGCGGTGCGGGGTTTTTTACAGTCAAAATTTGATATAATGATCAAGTCCGGTCTATGACGGGCCGGGTTTATTTTTCTAGGACGAGGAGTTCGATCATCATGGCCTTACATATTGTGCTGGTGGAGCCGGAAATTCCGGCCAATACGGGAAATATCGCGAGAACGTGCGCCGCGACGGGCATACATTTGCACCTGGTGCGTCCGCTTGGGTTCCGGACAGACGATGCTACGCTGAAGCGGGCCGGCTTGGATTATTGGTATGCGGTGCATATTGAATACCACGATTCGTTTCAGGAAGTGGAGGAGAAGTACGCGGGAAGCCGGTTTTTCTTTGCCACGACCAAAGCCAAGAAGCGGTATACGGATTTCAAGTTCCAGGACGGAGATTTCTTTGTCTTTGGTAAAGAGACGAAGGGCTTGCCGCCGGAGATTTTGGAAGCCCATCCCGACACGACGATGCGCATGCCAATGACCGACAAGGTTCGTTCGCTAAACTTGTCCAACTCGGCGGCGATTATTGTGTATGAGGCGCTGCGGCAGCTTGATTTTCCAGGGATGCAGTAAATTCGATTAGCAGCGCGGGGAAGGGGCTGCGCATGGGGGACGCGGAGCCAGCGGCTGCTTGGCTCCCGGGCCCGCAGGCTGATGCGGGAAGAATCAACCTTCGCTGACATGCAACTTGGTGTAGGATAGAGGACAGATGATGAACCTAGAGCAAAGTTGCAGGGATTGGCAGCTGAAATGTTGATCTCTTTCCCACGGCATAACTGCTGGCGATCAAGCGGGGAATGGGCCGACGCAATAGCCATTGGCGGAGTGCCAAAGGAGTTGTCATTGCAGGCATTCCCGGAAAAAATTTAAAAACATGGAACTGTAGCAGGAATCCCAAAAAAAATAGCGAATTATAATAGATTAGGTATTTGGTTCTATTCTTACATAACTATTTTTCAGGAGAGGTGTACAATTTTATGAAACCTGCTGGTGTGGTCCGTAAAGTGGATCAACTCGGGAGAATCGTGTTGCCTAAGTCACTTCGCAAGAGATATCAAATGAACGAGGGAGATCCCGTCGAGATTTTGGTTCAAGGGGATCACATCATTTTGGAGCGTTACCGGCCGAAATGTGTATTCTGCGGATCGATGGAAAGCGTAAGCGACTTCAAAGAGCGGTCCATTTGCAATCAATGCCTGGTCGAAATGAGCCAACTGTCCTAGTCTCCATCCAGGACATTTGATGCGTTTAACGGCCTCAGAGCATAAGCCTAAATAAGCTTCCCGTGCGGGAAGCTTATTTATTTTGTCGAATTTGCTCATACGGGGTCGGTCTCCACAGAGGGGGCGGAGGATGGTGGAATTTTGATCCTAACGGACCGTAGCGACCTTATTTGACGATTTCCCGGTTATTTCCCAATATAACGGACTCCAATGACCTTATTGGCCTTTTAGAGCAGAGATGATGCGTATTTTCTTCAAAATAAGGCCTTCTCAGTCCGAAAAAGCCTTAACTGCTGCTAGTTTAAAAGAGGGCATATACGTGATGGTACGATCTGTGACGTGCTGCACGTTAGGATTGCTCTCTAGTTGCTTTCTTTGCTGTTCCGTAAACAGCTTATTTTCGCCTCTTACTTTCCCCATGTTCTTCTCTCCCGACACCAGATATTCTCATTAAAACACAAATGACCCGAAAGAGGGGCACTTTTCTTAAAGTGTCCATCTTTCGGGTCACAGTTCACCTCTTAAAGGCCTTTGGTTTTATCGTCGTTATAGGATGCAGTCAAAATCCCGCACAAAAACATCGCCATAACGAGTGCAATAATCCAGAATGTTAAAGAGAATGACAAGCCGAACACCTCCACGTTGTACTCCTTCCCCTATTATACCCGGCTATCGTCCAAAAATAAATCAAAATGTGATGGATTTCATAGACGAGTTGTTATCGGAGGAAGACGGTTGGTAGCGACTCATTTAAAAAACAAGAAATGCGTTGGCACAGGACGAAGTGTACCGTCGGACGGGTGGTTGATCACCCGGCCATTGACAACCAGGGAGGAGGAGCCTCCGCCGTCCAGGTTGTAGGCGTCCTGTACGCCCAGGTTTGCCAGCTTGTTTTGCAGTTCTTCCAGCGTTGCGCCGGAACGGCCCTTTTCGTTATCGCCGTCGACGACCAGCACCAACAGCTGATCATCCTTGTAATTTCCGATCACCGTACGCGGCGCTCGCAGCGGGGATGTCTTCCATTTGTCCGGGATCGGGAGCTTGACTCCATTTTGCAGCAGAATCGGGACAAAAGATGCGCCGAACTTCGGTTTCAGCTTGTCCAGGCTCTCTTTGTTTTGAAATTTGCCGCCGATCAGTTGCCCCGATTGATTAAGTCCAACGAAAAATAAATCCTTATAGGAAGGCTCAAAGCCGTTCACATATTGCCCATTGAGGATCGTGGTGCTCAAGGGGTAACGTTGCCCGCGAGAATCGGCAAATCCGCCGGCGTTAATGCCGGCAACCGCGCCGTAGCGTTGCACCGCTTGCATAGTCGTTTCCGCTCCGCCCAGCCGATCTTTGCCCAGCGTCATTTTCATGGCATCCGGCGACTTGAGTCGAATCTTCATCGCATACCCGCGGTACGTGCCGGGGTTCACTTTGTAGAGCTCGATGCGAATCCGGTCGCTTTGAATCGTCTCAAAAGGTACGCCTAACTTGGATGTGATCCGCCGATCGTAGATGGATTCGGGTTTGGCGGAAGCGGTTCTGGCATTTTTGACGATGTCGCTCATGGTTTGGGTGGTCTTCTGGTAGAGCTCGGCCGTCTTTCGGATGGAGGAAATGGTCGTCTTGGCGTCTTTCTCCGCTTTGGTTAATCCTTCCGAGATGGAGGCGGTGGTTTGGAAGACGTCCGCTTCGGGCGTGATGGGGTGCGGTGACCGGTTCCAATCAATCGCGGCCCCGCTGATGAAGAGAGCGATCAGCAATCCAATCAAGGGTCCAGTAGCCAGCAGGAAAAAACGGTTGATTTGTTTAACTGGCGTGATCATTTCAGCAGATCCATCTTTTTCTGAAGCGCGGCCAACTGCTCCTTGACCTCGCTTAATTGCGAAAACAATTTGTTACTGTTATCCGTTTTTTCGCTGGTGTTGTCCTTGGTGAATTCGAGCAATTCGTTGAACGTTTGCACTTTGTTTTGCAATTCCTGGACTTCGTCGGACAAAGCGGTGAGCTGGGCTGTATAATCGGCTTTCATCTGCTCGGCTTCGCTTTGCCATTTGGCGTCCAGCTGGTCAATCATCGACTGCTTCAAATGGTTGCTATACATATAGGCCGCAGTGACGCCGGCACCGATCAGCAGAATCCAAATCAGTATAATCAGGGCTACGGAAGGCCGCCGTGTTCTCCTGCTGCGACTTGGTTCGGTGACGGTTGCAGGTTCCGTAGAGTAAGGCATGGGAAATCACCTCTAAACATATTTTCATGCGCTTTTCGTGCAGCTTTCATTCTATCATGTCGACACGAGGTTCGCAAAAATGATAGATTTGGCAATCCTTCGTCAAAATCAAGCACGATGCAGGGGTTGGCTCCTGTTGTCTGGAAAATTTGTCCTGCAGTACAATTGCAGATACAAGCGAATGGGAAGCGGGGTGTTCTTGTGGACACGGGCTTGGAAATGCTAAAACGCCGGCTGCCGCCGGTCTTCGCCCGGGAAATCGAAGACGGGGTGCGGGGAGGCCGCCTCATTTCACTGGCTGGGCTGCAAGGGAACGGGGGCGGCGTGCGGCTGGAATGGGAATCCGCTGCGGACGGCCAAGGACAAGGCGGATCGAAGGCAGGGCGCCGCGGTGCTGGCGCCTTGCTGGAATGGCTGGCTGAGGCCTATGAAGAGGCCGAAGGCATCCGCACGGACCCGCAGCAATGGTTGCTGGCCGAAAGCGCCGACGGGGCGCTTGATCTGTTGCTGCGGGTGCTGGTGCCGGGCGGCGGCACGGTGCTCGTCGAGACGCCGGCCGCGCCGGAGGCGCTGGAGCTGATGCGCCGCCGCGGAATCCGGGCGGTCCCGGTGGCCTGTGACCGGGACGGCATGCTGCCGGACGATCTGCGGCAGAAATGCGAGCCGACCGGGGGGAGGCCAGCTTTCGTGTACGTGACGCCGCATTATGCCAACCCGTCCGGCCGGGTGTGGAGCCGGCAGCGCAAGCTGGCGCTGCTGGAGATCAGCGAGCGGTTGGGGTTGCCGATCGTCGAGGATGATACGGCGTGTTTGGTGCCGCTCGCGGAGGGGGCTTTTGCCTCAGGAAGGGCAGACGGGATGAAGCGGATGGGGGGTTCTGCTGCAGAGGCAAGTCCGAAACCCGAAGGCGGCGAGCGGGGAAGCCAGAAGCAGGAGTATATCCAAGTAGTGGAGACGACCAAACGCGAGGATAAGGCTGGGTCTAAGGTGGAATCCATCCTAGAGGATAATGCATCAAAGCGTCAGCAAAAGAAGGAAGCAGTGATCGGTGCGGCGAGTGAGAGAAGAAGCACAGAGGACAGAGAGGCCAAGCAGGAGCGCAGCAGCCAGGCGGACGATGCGGGCAATTGGAATGAAGCCGGGAACAAGGATGAGATGGTGAATAGGAGTGAGAAGGACAACAAGAGCAGAGGCAAACGTGGGGAACCGGACGTGGACCCGAGGACTGAACCGAGTGGAGTGAAAGCAGAAGGAGATGATGGCAAGAGCGAGGCAGTCAGCCTGTTCGAGGGTGAAGAAGCCCAGGAAAAGAACCGGGCTGAGTACTTGGCCGACGGTGCTGGGGCCGGCGCGGACACCACCACATCGCTATATGTGCTGCGCCAGCAAGCGGGACTGTGGGGAGCCGAGATTCTCAGCCTCGGCTCCCTGGAGCGGACGCTGACGCCGCAGCTGCCGCTGGCCTGGCTGCGCGGCGAAGCGAAAACGATGGAACGGCTGCGCCATGTTCCATCGCCTGGCAGCTCCAGCGCCGCGGGTGCGGCCGTGGCCGAGCGAGCCCGGCGGCTTCACGCCTGGCTCGCCCAGCCGCCGGGGCGCGGGCGCGCCGCCGCCGCCGAAGCTGCGGCGGCGTATGCCGCGCGGCGCGCGCTCGCGCTGGAGCTGCTGCAGGCGCCCGCTTGGCGCGGCGCCTGCGTGGAAGACCCCGGCGGCGGGCTGTTCCTCTGGTTGCGCCTGCCCGCCGGGGTCTCCAGCGAAGCGCTGCTGCGCGCTTCGCTGCTGGAGGGCACAGCGTTCCTGCCGGGGACGCTGTGCTATGCCAAAGAGCCGGATGATCGCTTCATCCGGCTCACTGTCGCCGCGCATGAACCTGCGCGGCTGCGCGAAGGGCTGGCGCGTCTCACCGCCGCCCTCGCCGAATTCACGGCGCGCTCTGCGGACTAAACCAGAATCAGACCACCCCAATCCTACCAAAGGAGAAGTAACCATGGAGACGTTGTGGGCAATCGGTAAATTCGTTCTTTTTATTGCCGGTATCGGGCTCGCCATCTATGTGTATCTGTTGTTCGTGAGAGGGCTTAGCCAAATCCCGGACCCGAAAGAGCCAAGCGATAAGGATTAGAGTGAAACGGGCTGATTCGAGACTGAAAATGACTGCCATCCCAGAGCCAGCGCAAAATAAATAAGCTCAGGAACATGTCCTGAGCTTATTTAAGGTCCCTCCACTAGGGAAGGTGCCTACTCCTGTTCCTTTTCTGCGGTCGCCGCCGTCCGCCGCCACCCGTCCACGACGTGGGCGTACTGGCGCAGCCCTTCCGCGCCGGCCGGCGTCAGCGCGTAGCGCCCGCGGACGACGCGGCGGAACCAGCCGTAGTAGTCGCGCTGTAGGATCGCGGCGGCGCTGCCAACGCCGCTGCGGTCGCGCGCGTCCTTGGGCGACATCTCGCCGCCGCCCTCCTCGATGGCGAGCGCCACGCGCAGCGCCCGTTCGCGGTAGGCCGTCACCAGCTTGGTGCCGGTGCTGCCGCCTACGTTGTAATCGCCGCTGCGTTCGTGGAACTCGTGCAGCAGCTTATCCACTCGGCGTTTAACCACCTTCGGCCCCGGCATGTATAAGGCTCCGTCTCCCGGCTCGCATAGGACTTCCACGAAGGCGGGTTTCGTTTTATACCGGGTTACCGTGATCAACCCCAGTCCCAGCCGGCGGCAAAGCATCGTAATTTCGCTCCACCGCTGGTTGTGCGCCCCCTTTTTGGCGCGGTTCCGCTCCACGGCCAGATACACCTCGGGGCTCAGGCGCTGGCGCTCCAACCCCTGCAGCAGCAGAGGAAGATTAAACGTCTTTTTGATTTCCACAATCAGCGGCTCGTTGCGGTCAGGCCGAACGCCAACCAAGTCGCAATGCCGCACTTCCCCTTTAATGACATACCCTCGCTCCTCAAAAAAAGCCTTCAACGGAGCGTACAATTCCGTCTCATGCTGTACCGCCATGACGATCCCCTTTTCCTCATCGTTCCCATGATCCTGTTCAAGATTATATCACAAAGCCGAATTCCTACTTTTTCCATCTGAATATTTTCATCGGAAAAACGGTCAACTTCTCCCTCACCGGCGCATAGGTATGTAATACACTTTTTTATCGTGGATGCTCCATAATCTGGTCACGTCAGTTCTAAAGATGGGGACGCGGGAGAACCCCTAAAGCGGGAGTACAGGAGGTACCTAACATGGACATTTTTGAGCGAATAGCGGCTTATCGGGCGGAAAGCGACTCCTTGTCGTGGAGCGGCACATTTAAAGATTATGTTGAACTGTTGGCCAAAGACCCTTCGCCGGCGATGACCGCCCATGCCCGGGTCTATGAAATGATTAAATCCTATGGCATCGAAGAGGAAGACGGCCGGAAAAGGTATAAATTTTTTGAGCAGGAAATCTTCGGGCTCGATCGGGCCATCGAAAAGCTGGTCGAGGAGTATTTTCACTCCGCCGCCCGCCGGCTCGACGTACGCAAGCGGATTTTGCTGCTGATGGGGCCGGTCAGCGGGGGCAAGTCCACCATTGTGACGCTGTTGAAGCGTGGGCTAGAGAAGTTTTCCCGGACCGATAAAGGGGCGGTGTACGCCATCGCCGGGTGCCCGATGCATGAGGACCCGCTTCACCTCGTTCCGCATGAGCTCCGGCCGGAGGTGGAGAAAACGCTGAACGTTCGGATTGAGGGCAATTTATGCCCCGTTTGCCAGATGAGGCTGAGGACGGAATACGGCGGCGACATCGAGAATGTCAGGGTCGAGCGGGTACTCTTGTCCGAAGAGGAACGGGTTGGCATCGGCACGTTTAGCCCGTCGGATCCGAAATCCCAGGATATCGCCGATTTGACCGGCAGCATCGATTTTTCCACAATCACCGAATATGGTTCAGAATCCGATCCGCGGGCCTACCGCTTTGACGGCGAGTTGAACAAGGCCAACCGCGGCCTGATGGAGTTCCAGGAAATGCTGAAATGCGATGAGAAGTTTCTATGGAATCTTTTGTCGTTGACCCAGGAAGGGAATTTCAAGGCGGGGCGGTTTGCGCTGATCTCGGCGGATGAGCTGATTATCGCGCACACCAACGAAGCGGAGTACAAAGCGTTTATCGCCAACAAGAAAAATGAAGCACTGCAGTCGCGGATGATCGTCATGCCGATCCCCTATAATCTCAAGGTGTCACAGGAGGAGAAAATTTACGCCAAGCTGATCGGCCAAAGCGATATGAATCACGTTCATATTGCTCCGCATGCCCTGCGGTCCGCAGCGATTTTCTCCATCTTGACCCGGTTAAAGGAGACGAAGAAGCAAGGCGTCGATCTGGTGAAAAAAATGCGCCTCTACGACGGCGAAGAAGTCGAGGGCTACAAGGACGCCGATTTGAAGGAGCTGCAAAACGAGTACCTGGAAGAAGGCATGTCCGGCGTGGATCCGCGTTATGTCATCAACCGGATTTCCAGCGCGCTGATTAAGCAGGACTTGCATTGCATGGGTGCACTTGATATTTTGCGGGCGATCAAAGATGGTCTTGACCAGCATGCTTCCATCACGAAGGAGGAACGCGAGCGTTACCTGAACTTCATCAGCATTGCCCGTAAGGAATACGACGAGATTGCCAAGAAAGAAGTGCAAAAAGCGTTCGTTTACTCGTTTGAGGAATCGGCGCGCACCTTGTTCGAGAACTATCTAGACAACATCGAGGCGTTCTGCAACTGGACGAAAATCCGCGACCCGCTTACCGACGAGGAGCTGGATCCCGATGAGCGGTTGATGCGTTCGATCGAAGAGCAAATTGGCATCTCGGAAAACGCGAAGAAGGCGTTCCGGGAGGAAATTTTGATCCGCATCTCTGCGTATTCGCGTAAAGGGAAGAAATTTGAATATAATCACCACGACCGGCTGCGGGAAGCGATCCAGAAGAAGCTGTTCGCCGACCTCAAGGACATCGTCAAAATCACAACCTCAACCAAAACGCCGGACGAAAACCAACTGAAACGCATCAACGAGGTCAGCAAGCGGCTGATCGACGAGCACGGCTACTGCCCGGTGTGCGCCAACGAGCTGCTGCGTTATGTCGGCAGTTTGTTGAACCGGTAAAGCGTGGCAGCTGTAAGGTGGGGGGAGATCCCTCCACCTTTTTTGGCGTGCTTGGGTGTGCATCACGTCACTCCACGTCCCACCACGTCGTGCTCTCCCATTAACTTATTTGGATTCATGTCCCTCCACGTCGCGTTCCCCCACCAACGAACTGGATTCACCTCCCGCCCGTCGCGCTCCTCCACCCAACTAACTGGATTTTCTACCGTTAATTTCGAGCCGAGAAGGCCATTTGAGTAAATTAACTGGAAAAAGTACCTCTAATTTCGCATCAAACTCGCCAAACCCGCGAAACCGCCAAAATTAACGTTACTTTTTACAGCTAATCCTCTCCCAAGTGCAAAATGAGCAAAATTAACAGTAGTTTTTACAACTAATTCCCGTCCGAGCTCCGAACTCCAAGCGTCGAACCTCCTAACTAACTTATTCCGCCGCCCGAAGGCATTTGGCAAGAGGAGCCGGATTCCCACGCCAAGCTTCACCGCCTACTGGGTATTCGCATACGATAATTTGAACTTGAAACGTTGGAGGCGAATAACGAATGAGTGTTCAACCATGGGGTTATCCTCAGCATCGTATCGTTTATCAGGCTGATCCGCAACACGTCCATCATTTGCGGACGGTTCGTGACCGGGTACACGACATCTGCCGGCAGCATATCAATCAGCGGGTGCGCATTGAAACGATGGAAGGTCATGTGCATGTTGGTCGAATCGTTGGCTGCCAAGGCGGGTTACTGCATTTGGCTGTTCCGCGGCAAGGGGGGCAGCGTGCCATTGGCGCTCCTTATTGGGGGCTAAGTCCCAGCGATGAGACCATTTTAACGCTGGTTCTCTACGAACTGCTGGTCATCGCTTTGCTGTCCTGATGGATCCGCAAAGTAGAATGCTGCCCTGTGGAGCCCGTAGGTAAGGAAGCTGCACTAAAGAGCTCCGCAGACCAGCACGCTCCCCTGAAGAACCCGCAGGAAAGAATGGCTGCACGAAGGCGAAGTGCTTCGCAGACCAGAACCTGCTCTGTCTGGCTCAACACACCAGCACGCTGCTCCTAAGTGCTCCCCAGAACAGACAAGAGCCGCCAGATCAATTGATCCGTGCGGCTCTTCTTCCAGATTGAAACATCCAAGGAATCAATAACGTTAGT
>NZ_JALXVO010000026.1:0-56797 GCF_025151705.1 Paenibacillus sp. p3-SID1389
CGTGCCGCCGCATGCCGAAGGCGGCACGGCCGCGGGCCCCACCGGGTCCCTGCTGGACCGGTGGGGGCTGAGCCCCGCCCAGCGCAGCGCGGCGGGGCAGGCGCTGCGCTTCCTGGCGCAAACGCAGGAAGCTGCTGCGCAGCGGCCAGGGGCAGCAACGGCTCACGGAAGGCCGGCTCTCTCCCTGGTCTTGCGGCGCTCCCTCTCGCGCCAGATAGAAACCGAGCCACGACCGCCGCGCTTCCTCCTCTGGGCCGTAACCGGCGCCGGCAAAACCGAGATGATCTTCCCGCTGCTGCGCTATGCATTGGATAGCGGCGGCCGGGTGCTGGTGGCGACGCCGCGCCGTGATGTCGTGCTGGAGTTGGCCCCGCGGGTGGCGAAAGCTTTTCCGGAAGAGCCGATGGCGGTCTTATATGGCGGAAGCCCGCAGCGATGGGAGGAAGCTCGGTTGATATTGGCTACAACCCATCAGCTGCTGCGGTTTTACCAGGCGTTTGATTTGGTCGTGATTGACGAGCTGGATGCTTTTCCCTATCACAATGATCCGATGTTGAACTATGCAGCGGAGGCTGCTTGCAAACCGGGGGGCCGTTTTATTTTGTTGTCCGCGACACCGCCTGCGCGAATGCGAAGAGAGATTCGGGCGGGCCGGCTGCCGCATGCTAAAGTGCCGGCAAGATATCACGGCTATCCGTTACCGGTTCCTGAGAGAATTACTATGGCGAGCGTGGAGGCTTGTCTCCGCCGCCGCGTTTTTCCCCCTGCTTTACTTCACTTACTGCGCCATTCCGTTCAACGTGGGGCACAAATTTTTCTCTTCGTAACCCGAATTCGTCAAATTGCGGCTTTTACCGAGCTTTTACGCACTTATTTTCCGGGACTCCCTATTGAAGGGACTTCTTCTATAGATCCAGACCGGAATGAGAAAGTGCTCGCTTTTCGGGAAGGACGAATTCGCATGCTGGTGACGACTACGATACTAGAGCGTGGCGTTACCGTACCCAAAAGCGATGTATACATAGTGGATGCGGACAGCGATTTGTTTGATGAAGCCTCTTTGGTCCAAATGGCAGGGAGAGCTGGCCGCTCCAAGGACGATCCGAAAGGAAAGGTTGTGTTTGCCGCACCGGCGTGGACCAAGTCACAACGTGATGCGATTCGGCAAATCCGAATGATGAACGCGGCTGCTTACAAAAACGGCTTTATAAAGGTAAAGGAGGTTCAATAATATGATGAAGTCATCCCAGAGTGTTGCAAGCGGCGGGTTCCGGATACGGAGCCGAAATTGGAGTCGCGTGAAAACATCCCCAAGTCCTATGCAAAATCCCTATGAGCGGCTAGGTGGCAAAGCTTGCCTTGAACAGGCGTACGGTAATGCTCCAATGAGGAAGGTTCCCGAAACGGCACATGGCGTCCATTCTGCGGATGACTTTACCTCGAACGCCTTATCCTCCGGGATGAGCTGGCTGCATGAGGGACGTACCTTTTCCTGGACGAGCTTGCTTTCTCCGCTGCATCAATTGCTTGCACCGCCTGCGATTCCCTGCTTAACCTGCGGCAAAACCATTTCCGAACGCGTCCGAGGTTACCCGGAAATCTGCTTGTCCTGCTATCTTTCGATCCCTTGGATCAAAACCACTCGCTGCCAAATCTGCGGCCGGTCGATAGGCTGCCCGGACTGCACTCGGACAGGACAAGCACCGCGCAGCTTTGTTATGAACCGAAGCGCGGTGATGTACAGCCCATTCATGCGGGAGTGGCTTGCCCAATACAAGTATCGGGGCAATGAAATATATGGGACGGTCCTTGCCAGGATGACAGGAATGGCGTATCGGCGTATGGTGAAGGAAATCAACGAAGCGGCTTCAAGCGGTAATCGCAATGCGATCCCGTTTCGATTCCATGCCGTGACGGCGGTGCCGGTCAGCCATAACCGCATGCAGGAGCGAGGCTTCAATCAAGCGGTACGCTTGGCGTATGGCGCTGCGTCTGCCGGCCGTATTCCGTACTTGAACTTGCTGGAACGCACCCGTCACACTGAGAAACAAAGCTTTAAGACCCGCTGGGAACGTCTACATGATTTACGTGATGTTTTTCAGCTAACCGCTCACGCTGCCGACAAATTGTTGGCTGCAGTAAACGAAGTGAAATTGAAGCGAAACTCTTCCTCCTGGGCGTCATCGTGGTTTGGTGCAGTTTCATGGGAGGATTCCTATCCGCCAAAGGTACAAACGATTCCGCAAGTTACAGAGAAGAAAATCCCGCACGCTCAAGCGGCAGGACGAGATCCATTTTCCCGAACTTTAACAGAACCTTCCCCTGAGCCGATCCGTATTCTTCTCGTAGATGATGTCTATACGACGGGGAGCACGTTAGAGGCCTGCTCTCGTGTGTTGCACGAATTGGGGGAGCAAATCGGGAAACGTATCGAAATTTATTGCTTGACCTGGGCGCGATCTTAGCCCTAAATTTTTACAAAATTCTGCAAAATTGTTGATAAAGTTATAGACGAATGACCTAGTCATAAGGTAATCTAACATCAAATGAAGTTATAAATGATGTTACCAAGAAAGGACTGTAAGCGCATGGGGATGGAGCTTGGAAATTGTCCACGCTGCGGGAAACTGTTTGCTAAAAATTTCAGAGATATTTGTCCTTCTTGCATTAAAGATATAGAAGCGGAGTATGAGAAGTGCCTGAAATATTTGCGTGAGGAGAAGTCTGCGACGATCCAGGAGGTTCATGAAGCGACGGGCGTATCCATTCGGCAAATTACCAAGTTCATCAAAGAGGGACGTATCTCGATCGCCAACAACCCGAATATGATGTATCCTTGTGAGGTGTGCGGAGTCTTAATCCGTGACGGGAATATGTGCGATTCATGCCGTACACGGTTGAGTCGAGATTTAAATTCCGCCCTGAAGGAGGACACTTCCAAAAGAAACGAATCGGGCGAAAGAAGCGGAAGTGGGGCTTACAGCGCCATCGACAAATTCCGTAGTCCCCAATGACTAAAACCCTGATTTTTTGGCATAATATTCTTAAACATCCAAAGCTTCGCTATTAAAAATATTTTCAATGCCGCCGATAAACTTAGTAAAGATTATCGGCTTTTTCTATTTGGAAGGAAGGTGAAGCCCTATGAAAATCAATGAAACCGGACGGGTTGGAGCCATCAATAATTATCAACGCCAGATTGATTCGCAACGTAAAGATACAGATTATAAAGCTCGCCGCAAGGATGAAGTTTCGATTTCGGCAGAAGCCAAGGAGCTGTTGAAAGCACAGAAGATTGGAATTGATCCTGAACGGGCCGAGCGGATTGAAGAGTTAAAAGCGCAAGTTTCCGCAGGGACTTATCACGTGGAAGCACGCAAGCTCGCCGACAAGCTTGTCCCTTACTTCAAGTCTTTTCTGAACGAGAAATAGGAGGTTGGTATGTCAGTTCAGCCACTCATCGAAATTCTGAAGCAGATGGATGATCTTCACGCCGAATTGCTTGAAGTCATGGAATTGAAGAAGCAATCCATACTAGGGCGAAGTTATGAAGAACTGGTTCGCGTCATGTCCCGAGAATCGAAATTGGTGAAGGCCGTCGAAGAACAGGAAAAACAACTGTTTACATCCGCACAGACTTTCCTGCAAAGCAAAGGGATCCGATCGCAGCTGGAGTTAACGGTATCGGAGCTGCTTCGGCTCGTGTTTGATCCGGAAGAGAAGCGAATGCTGGATGAGGCTAGACGGAAGCTTGGAGAGCGCCTGATGGAACTGAAACGGGTAAACGATCTGAATCAGCAATTATTACAACAGTCGCTCTCTTTTATTGATTTCTCCTTGAATTTGATGATTGGCGGCGAAGACGAAGGCGCGACGTACTCCCCTCCGTTGGTTCAAGATAAGAAAACATCGGCAAGAAGCATGTTTGATACGAAGGCATAGAAGGCATAATCATTCGCAAGGGTAAAGGGGAATAAAAGATGACCTCTACTTTTCATGGGATAGAAACGAGTAAACGGGCACTTTTTGTAAATACGGTGTCCATGCAGACGTTGGGGCATAACATTGCTAACGCGAACACCGAAGGTTACACTCGCCAACGGGTGAATTTGACGGAAACGAATCCGATTTGGGCCATGGGCATGACGAAAAGTGCTCAGCCAGGTCAATTAGGAACCGGGGTTGAATATACGAGCATTACGCGGGTGAGAGACAGTTTCTTGGACATTCAATACCGGCGGGAAAATCAGATGCTCGGATCATGGGAAGTTCTTAATTCCAGCATGACCGCGATTCAGAATATCATTAATGAACCTTCAGGTAACGGGCTTAGCGCTGTTATGGACGATTTCTGGAATTCGTGGGAGACCTTGAACCGGGATCCTTCCTTGCTGAGTGCCCGCGTTGCTGTAGCTGGAGCGGCCAGTAACTTAGTTGATACGTTAAAGCATATTAGTGAATCCCTGAACAACTTGAGAAATGACATCAACACGAATATTGATAAGAAAGTACTGGAAGCTAACAATATTCTCGATAATATTGCTCGGCTGAACGTGCTGATCCGCGACAATGAGAGCTTTGGCGATCATGCCAACGATTATCGTGACCAGCGGGATTTGCTGTTGGATCAATTGTCGACGATTGTGGATGTTCAATACACCGAAGACGAGAATGGGATGGTGAACATCACCTCGGCGGGGGTTAACGTATTGACAGGCGATGCCGTTACGCCGCTGACTGCAGCTAATGCGAATACAGCTACGGCGGGACAATTAAACGGATATGTCAAATCCCTGCAGGAGACGGACTTGATCCGCAACCAATTAAATGGTTTAGTCAGCACCCTGGTGACTGGGGATATCAAAGTTACCTTAAGCAACGGATACGTTACGTCCTCAGATATTGTAGCGTTAAATGATGTTACAGTTGATGGGATGGGCACCGTAGCCGCAGGTACGGTGATCCCGGCCGGCTCCAAGATTACTTCTTCCATGGATGTCATGGTCAAAGGGTTTAATGGATTACATCAACTGGGCTACTCCTTAACGAAGCCAAGCTCTACTGGAATTCCTTTCTTTGTATCCGACAGTGGAACGTTCTCCATTGATGATATTAAAGTCAATCCCGACATTCTAGCAGATACGAATAAAATAGCGGCTTCCTCGCAATACGAGGTGATCAACGGCGTAAATACGACGATTCGGGGGAACAGCGACATTGCGAATGCGATTGCGGGCTTAAGAGATGCGGTCTTCAAGTTCCCTGACGCGCTCACCTCGCTTACCGAAGGGACGACGGACGACTACTTCCGGGCTTTGACGGCCGATTTGGGGATCCGGGCCAGCAATACCGAGCGCAATTATGAGAACGAACAAACGATGACCGATAATTTACAAATTTTGCGTCAATCCGTAAGTGGGGTTTCCATGGACGAAGAATTGGCCGATATGATTCGCTTCCAGCAAGCTTATAATGCAGCGGCCCGGAATATGACGGTGGTGGACGAGATGTTGGATCGCGTCATCAATTCGATGGGACGCGTCGGACTATAGTCCCGATAACGGTCTAAGGTGAGAATGAGGAGGTTTGACCAATGCGAGTAACAGGCATGATGCAGAACTTGCAACTGCTAAAGAATTTACGAAATATCAATGCATCGCTAACGACCGGCCAACAACAGTTAGCCACCGGCCAAAAAATCAGCAAACCCAGCGATGACCCGATCGGCGTTGGTTATCAGATGCGGTATGATACGGATTTGGCGCGGAGCGAGGAGTTCCTGCTGAACGTACAGACCGGGACGGAAATCCTGAAAACGATGGATTCTTTGTTTCAGCAAGCTAGTGATGTTCTTAAGAGAGCACGTACATTAACCTTGCAGGCAGTCAATGGTACATATGACGCGCAACAGCGCCAGACAATTTCGGCAGAAATTAAGCAGTTAAAGGAACAAATGGTGACGATCGGTAATAGCACCTATAATGGTCGTTACCTATTTAATGGGCAGAAAACAGATCAAGCTCCATATACGGTGGCGGGAGCTGCTGGAGAGACGACGGATCCAGGTTTGTTCTATCTGAATGTAAGCCCCTCTGTAAAAGTGCCAGTTAGTATTACAGGAGAAGTTGTCTTTGGCGCTGCAAATACCGATAACGTGTTTCAAGTATTGGATGATCTCGCCAATGCTCTGGATACTAATAATGTTACTGGGATCACCGCGGCGCTGGACAAGATTGATGATTCGGCAGACCGTCTTTCGATCAGTTGGGCGGAAGTTGGTGCCCGTATGAATCGATTTGCCTTGATGGAGGAGCGGATCTTGGATGACCAAGTTAGTTTGAAGGAACAACGAGCGAATGTTGCCGATGTGGATGTTGCTGCTGCGATTACAGAATTGAAGTCCAAAGAAACTGTACTTCAAGCGGCTCTTTCAACAGGAGCGAGAATTATGCAGACTTCGCTTGTTGATTTCTTGAGATAAAAGGGAATGCCGTTGGTAGAGGAGGGCCTTATGCCAAGTATTCAACCCGTCTTTCCAGCCGACTGGGGGACTTACCGGCCTGCTGAAATAACGATTCGGATGAGATCCGCCGAAATGGAGACCGATTGGACAAGCGTGTTCTATGACATGGAATTAAAGCGCCCTATCACGGTTGCGAAAGAATTAGGGCGAGGTGCAATGGCAAAAGCAATTGAAGATGTGGCCATCAAAGCACAAGAGGGCGACCGAATGATGAATATCGCAGCGGGTGAGAAAAATGTGTTTGGGAAAATCGCTCACGATCGATATATGCGTAACGGGCAGAAAGAGATTACTGTAGAAGCGATCCCGCACCAAGGCGTATTGATAGATTTTCGCATATATCCGCCTGAAATTACGGTTGATCCGAGAGGGGCACTCCCGAAATGAGACAAGTAGAGAGTTCGATTTATGGAATGTTAGATGTTAAGGAACAGCAAATCTATAGGTTTGAACCGGGAATTGCTGGGCTGCCGGACATTAAGGAATATGCATTGTTTCCCATGGATGGTACTCCTTTCTTCGTTTTACATGCGCTTGAGGAAGAGGTTAATTTTATACTGTTGCCAGCTCATCAGGCTGTTTCGGACTACAGTTTTCAACTTAACGATGAGGTAGTCGAAATGCTCGGGCTAGAGTCGGCTGAGGATGTCGCGGTTATGGTTGTAGTTAACGTCACGCCTGAGCAATTGTTTGTCAATTTATTAGCGCCGATTTTGTTGGCCCCCGATTCTTTAAAAGGATGCCAATATATCATCAAAGATCAAGAATTGCCAATTCGACACCCGCTTTTACAGAAGGAGGGCCCTTAAGTGCTGGTACTCAGAAGGAAGATTGGGGAAGTCGTCATGATTGGCAATGATATTCAAATACAGGTGCTTGGTATTGAGGGAGACCAGATTAAGCTGGGGTTCCTTGCCCCCAAAGAAGTTCAAATCTTACGTAAAGAACTGTACGAAGGGGTTGCTGCAGAAAATTTGGCCGCAAACGAACAGCTTCAAGGGTTACCTCAAGATCAGCTTATTCATTTACTTAAGGAATTCAAAATTTAATATCAGGGTGGTGAGAAGATGAATGTGAATCGTTTAGAATCATTAGGGTTTGAGAAAATTACTTCAACCACAGCCGCCTATAAATTGGGCTCATCTATAAAAGGAATTAGGTTAATAGAGAATCGTCAAGTGGATCAACAACAAGATAAATCCAAACAAGAACTTGAAAAAATGCAAGAACAAATTAAGAAGCTTAATGAGTCTATAGCGGCTTCTGGCAAGGAGCTTCACTTCAAGTATAACGAAGAGGTTAATCAGCTTTATGTGGAAGTGATTGATTCCAAAACGAAGGAAGTTTTATCTAGCTTACCACCTGAATTTTTAATTGAATTATCGAAAAAAATGAAAGAAATGATCGGTTTGTTTATAGATGAGAGATTATAATGTGCGATGAAAGGGTGAATGATGATGACTATTAGCTTTACAGGCTTAGCCTCAGGTTTTGATTCGGCTTCGTACATAGATGCGATTATGGCCCAGGAAAAGCTCCCGTTAAAGCGACTGGAAACCAAAAAGCAAGTTACAACAGCATATCAAAACGTATTTAAATCACTGAATACCAAGCTTTCTACTTTAAAAGATGCAGCAACAGCGCTTTCCGATTTGGACAGTTTTAAAGCAGTTAAGGCAAGTTCGTCGGATACAACGAAGCTATCGGCAACTGCTGATAGTTCGGCTATTGCGGCTGAGTATTCGGTGGTTGTTAAATCACTGGCTCAAAAACATGTGGTGGCTTCTAGCTCATTTGATGCTTCTGCGGAATTTAAGTATGCAAATTTTTCGAATACTTTAAAAATAGGTGAGTATACAACCACTGATGAAAATGGGGATCCTGTGACGGCGGATTCTATAGACCTCACAAAGCTCCAACTTGAGGGGAAAACAGTAGGTGAAGCCTTAAATATTATTGCTTCCCACATCAACAGTTTAACAGATGGTAAAGTTCAGGCTTCGGTGATTCAAACTAAAGACGGCGAAAAATCACTCGTACTTACTTCAAAGGAACCGGGAAAAGCTAATAAAATTCAATTTGAAACAAATTCTTCTAATTGGGGTTTTAATGAGAAACAACCGGCAGTGGACGCCGAAATTAGTGTTAATGGAATAGATATTGCCAGCTCGACGAACACGATCAAGGATGCGATACCTGGTGTTACGTTATCTTTAAGCAACACGGGTTCTTCGACAGTTACTATTGCACAAGATATTGATGCGATTACAAGTAAGGTAGAGGCATTCGTAAAAGCTTACAACGATATTATTAATACGATTAAAGAGAATACTCAGAAATCAACCGAAAATTCTGATGGAACTCTCTCGTTAACCTTGCAAGGCGATTCAACAATGCGTTCCTTACGGACCCAATTAGCGGATATTATGAATGCGGTTGTAGGGGATACGAAAGGATTCCGTCTTCCTTCCGATATTGGATTGGAGATTGATAAAGGCATTACCAGTGCAGCTTTGATGACAGGAACTATTACTTTTGATAAAACTTTGTTTAAGCAAAAGCTGCAGGAGAATCCTGAGGAAGTTGAAAAAATGTTTAGAAACTCTGGAGTAGAGTTTATAAATGAAAAAGGTGAACAAACGGTTATAAATGGCATCGGTACGATATTTAAAAACGTCATGAAGGAATGGACCGACAGTGTAGAAGGGGTCATAACCTCAAAAATTAAGGGTTACGACTCGGAGATTTCCTTTTTAACTGATCAAATTCAAAGCATGAGTGACCGTTTGGATATTAAAGAGGCTGCTTTAAAGAAGAAATTTGTGAATCTGGAAGTAGTGATGTCTTCGCTTAATAGCCAATCGGATTGGATTTCTACCCAACTTACAGCATTGACTAAGTCGCTTTCCTCGTCATCAAAATAATTGGAGATGATGTCATTGGTATCACCTAATCTTGCAGGCTATCAAGCTTATCAAAAGAATAAATACGAAACGGCTTCACCTCATCGATTGACTTTAATGTTGTACAATGGAGCAATTCAATTTGCAGGTAAAGCCAAAGAAGCGATCGATAAAAGGGATATTGAAGAAACAAACAGCAACTTAAAAAAAACACAAGATATTATTTATGAATTGATTTCTTCTCTAAATATTAAAGAAGGAGGAGAGTTGGCTCTAAATCTAAAAAAATTATACTTCTATATGATAGATCGTTTGATAGAGGCAAACATCAAGAAGCTGACCGCTCCAGTAGATGAAGTGATCGGGATGCTTCAAGAGCTGAGATCCGCCTGGGAAGAAATCGGAAAGCGAGGAACGCTTGGTTCTTAATTATGATGAATTATCTGAGCAACTGAAGGGGCTCTATTTTAAACTTTTGGATAATTCAAGAAAACAATTAGCTTATCTTGATGAGTTGGAAGAGGACCTGGCCAACAATCTATCCTCTTTTTTAAAACTGCAGCAAGATTGGAATCGATGCACGCGTGAAATTAATAAGTTGGACGAGATTATACGTGATGCTGAACTTTCGAATGATTTAACAGATGAGGAGTGGCGGATAAAGGTTCTTCGTGAAATTGAGGCTAATATTGAAAAAATTAAAGCTGTACTAAGAATGAATTTTAAGAACACAGGTGCAAACTTGAGTAGTGTTCACAACCAACGCAAGGTTCTAAATGCCTATTATGGGTTACAACGAAATGATCAGGTCCCATTGTATTTGGATGAAAAAAAATAGTCTGTTTTTCTCATAAAACAATCAAAAAAAGCTAAAGTAGAGCTGGATACTGACCGATATATAATTTAGGCCACAAGGATGTAGCCAATATAAAACAAATCATGGAGGATGATTAGTAATGGGAATGTACATTAACACAAACGTTGGCGCAATTAACGCTAACCGTAACCTCAACTTTAACAACACGCAAATGAGCAAGACGATGGAAAAGCTGTCTTCCGGCTACCGCATCAACCGTGCTGCTGATGACGCTGCTGGCTTGGCAATTTCCGAAAAAATGATTTACCAAATTAACGGTTTGAACCAAGCTCAACGTAACGCGCAAGACGGTATCTCTCTCTTGCAAACAGCTGAAGGTGACTTGACTGAAGTTCATTCCATGCTGCAACGTATGAACACGTTGGCAAACCAAGCAGCGAATGGTACTTATCAAAGTGAAGATCGTTTGAATCTTCAAAAAGAAGTAACGCAATTGGTTAAAGAAATTAACAGAATTACTTCGAACTCTAATTTCAACGGTGTAAATCTGTTGAATACGGGGGCCACTGTTAAATTCCAAATCGGTGTAAGCTCTGGTGAGTCTTTAACAGTTAGTTTGACGAACAATATGGCTAGTCAACTTGGCATCAGTAACATTTCTGTTAGCACAGCTACAAAAGCTGCAAGTGCATTGTCTCTTATCAAATCTGCTATTTCCAAAGTTTCTACGAATCGTGCTAACTTGGGTGCTTACCAAAACCGTCTGGAACATACGATTAACAGCTTGGGAGTAACTTCCGAAAACTTGTCGGCTGCTAATTCCCGTATTAAAGATGCTGATATGGCAACTGAAATGACGGCTTTCACTAAGAATCAGATTCTGGTTCAAGCTGGTACTGCTATGTTGGCACAAGCAAACTCTGCTCCTCAAGCAGTTCTGAAATTGCTCGGATAATTAATTTCACTTGAAAAGGCCTGGCGCTTTGTGCGCTAGGCTTTTTTGTATTATCATCGCTCAAAATTAGCAGTTTATGGATTCTATTCACTCTGTTACTATCGGAGCCGATATATATTATAAACAAAGAATAAGGTTGTGACTAATATGGAAGTTATTTTAGATAACGGGCAAGTACATCATATTCATGCAACTTTGGATTCCATAAATGAATGGTGGATTCAATCTACTTCACATATTTACAAAAGTAATCGTTTGATTTATTTAGTGGAAATTGATGGACAACCTATGTATACGGGTTATGAACAATTTATAATAGAGAACTATCGGAGTATTAACCAAATTCGAATTGTTACAAAGAGCCATCAGGATAGTATAGTTGAGACTTTAAGCATGTTGAAAGCTTATCTAACAGAGTTTATTCCAAAGTCAGAAGAAATTTCGGCTTTTTGGTATGGGGATATCTCTGCTGAACAATGGAATCAATTTTCTGTATTTATCGAGGGATTGAATTGGATTGTAGGCTCGTTGGAATTTTTAAAAGTGTTAAATATAGATGATAATGTCATAATGCTTCTCAATAACTTGGAGGCGATAATTAAAGAGTTAGACCAAAAATTACAAGTTGAGGATTACGTCGGAGTAGGAGATCTAATCAGTTATGAGTTAATCCCGGTTTTACAACGAATAGAACAACTAAGCGATAGACAGGAGAATTACATGCAATGAGCTTGTATGAAACTAATAGGGAATATATTGCCAAGGAGTATCCTTCCTTATTATCTGTATTCGAAAATGAAGTGAAACAGACCAGTCGCTCGATGTTGACTCGTAATAATGAACCTAACTTGGAGCTAGAAAAAAATAACCGTATTTTTTGTTTGCATAGTCGTTATAACGCGCGAGAAGAGGCCCGTAGGTGGGTACAAAGCATAAAGGAAGAATTAGCCCATGCAAAGCACATTTTTATTATTGGAATTGGATTAGGATACTTTCTAGAAGAACTTTTATCTGAGAATCAAGAGAAAGATATCTTTATCTTAGAACCTAGTTCAGAAGTATTCATAGAATGGGTCAAGAGAAGAGATGTGACGAATACATTATCAAATTCTCGGATTCGATTAGTAGCCGTAGGGAATAATGAATTTTTGCCATTACAAATCTCTGCAGAAATCTCGCGTTTTATTTCAGGAGAGTTAAAAATTGTAGTTCCTCCAATCTATAAAAAAATGTATCCAGAGTTAATAGAAGAATACGAAATTCCTTTAAAAGAGATGCTATTAAAATCAGCCTCCAATATTCAAACTTTTAAGCATTATGAAAAAACCTGGATCGCAAATGCGTTGTACAATTTACCGTCAATTATCCAAAATGCCTCAATTTCAAATTTGGAAAATATATGGAAGGACTCCGGAGCTAGAGCAATTGTAGTAGGATCAGGCCCTTCTTTGAAAAAGGATATACATTTATTAAATGAATTAAAAGATAAATGCTTAATTATAGCAGCAGGTTCCAGTATCCAAGCACTTCAAAGTGCCGGAATAAACCCACATTTTGTGGTGAGCATTGATGGTAGTGAAAAGAACTATAAAGTATTTAAAAATGTAGACACAACCCTTTTTCCTTTAGTGTATTGTCCCGCCATATATTATGAGATCGTAGAAAATCATAAATCTGAAAAATATTATGCGGGATTTCAAGGAGAGAATGTAATTAATTATATTATGGGGGAGGAATTCGATGCCCCTAAATTTCTTTCTACATCCACAGTTACTGGGACCGCTATCCAAATTGCCTGGTATATGGGTATACAACAAGTTATATTAATGGGGCAGGATTTATCGTTTACTGAAGACGAGTATTATGCTCCAGGTGTTATTCATTATACTAAGGATGAACAGACTCGAAATGTATCCGAATCCAATAAGTGGGTGAAGAACGTTGATGGCGGGCAAAATAGAACAAAAGATAGTATGGAGATATTGCGCCAAGATATTGTAATCCTGGTACAAATCATGAAGCTGCGAGGAGTTAATGTAATAAACACTTCCAAACGTGGGGCAGTGATTGAAGGTACAACTTGGATGGCAATGGAAGATCTAATGCCAGAATTGCTAAAATTGAAATCAAGGGATTTAACTATTTCGCATTACATCCCACAAGTTGAAAGGTCTCAAATAATTAATAAAAAGAACTTGGTTATTACTAGATTAAAAGAAGTTCTTAAAAAAATTGATACTATATATACAAATCTCGAAAATATATCCAAGCGATTTAATAAACTGCAAAAGGCAATCTCAACAAGAAATCAAAATAGTGTGACTAATGAAATCGTTAAAATAAATGGTTCTTGGACAAGTATAACTAGTGAGGAACTATTTGATAAGTTATATAGTTATTCATTAGGTCATTATATTAACGTCTATATGCGTTTTGTGCCGGAAATAGTCGAAACCCAGAATATGTTTACAAAGGGTGAATTGATAATAACTCACCTTGGGAATCTAGTGAATAAGATGAAAGATTTTACCCCGGATTTGCAAAATATTATTAATACATCTATACAGCGTTTAGAGTCGATTGATATAAATTGAAATTTAGGGGAACAGCATATGTTTGAAAATAAGGTCGTTTTAGTTACTGGGGGAACTGGTTCTATTGGAAGTGAAATTGTTAGAAACGTTCTATCCTATCATCCCAAAGCTGTCAGAATATACAGTCGGGATGAAAGTAAGCAGTTTGCACTGCAACAGGAGTTTAAAGAGTACACTAACATAAGGTATTTAATAGGTGATGTCAGAGACAAACAAAGACTTAGCTATGCAATGGAAGGTGTTGATTATATATTCCATGCGGCAGCTTTGAAACATGTACCTGCTTGTGAATATAACCCTATGGAAGCTGTGAAGACGAACGTTATTGGTGTTCAGAATATTATTGAGACGGCTATTGACCATAATGTGGAGAAAGTGGTATCGATCAGTACAGACAAGGTTGTTAATCCAACGAATACGATGGGGGCAACAAAGCTCTTGTCGGAAAGACTTATCTCCTCCGCGAGTCTGTACAAAGGAGCGAAGCGAACTGTTTTTTCATGCGTTCGGTTTGGAAATGTAATGGGTTCACGTGGTTCTGTCATTCCTCTGTTCAAAGAACAAATTGCAAGAGGGATGCCGGTTACAGTGACTCATAATGAAATGACCCGGTTCATGATGTCTATACCTCAAGCGGCACAATTAGTGATTGATGCGGCAAAGTATGCCCAGGGTGGAGAGGTTTTCGTGTTAAAAATGCCAATTCTCAAAATTAGGGATTTAGCCGTTGCGTTGATTGATTCATATGAAAAAAATCTGCACAAGACCTATAAGAATGAGATCATTGAAACTGGGATTCGCCCGGGTGAAAAGATGTATGAAGAGCTGATGACATTGGATGAATCAGAACGGGCATTGGAAAATGACAAAATGTATATTATACCGTCATTCTTCCAGTCACAAAACGAAGCTTCATACCCCGGCTTTGTGAAAGCACCTTACCAGGAGTATTCATCCCATACTGCTCCTAGATTGTATCTTGAAGATGTCAAGTTGTTGCTTGAAAAAAATAGATTAGGTTTTGAGTGTGATGTGTGATGGAGAACTACGAGAATTGCTTAGCTGTGATTCTGGCTCGTGGTGGCTCAAAAGGACTTCCAAACAAGAATATTATTTTCTTGGGTCACAAGACGTTAATTGAATATAGTATTCATGCTGCCTTGGAATCAAAATATGTTGAAGAGGTAGTAGTAAGTACGGATAGTCCTAGTATTGCAGAGGTTGCAAAAAACGCGGGTGCTTCGGTTCCCTTTCTACGCCCCAGAGAACTTGCGTCTGATACGGCCAGAAGTATAGATGCAGTGAAGCATGCCGTTAGGTTTTATGAAGAAGAGCTGAATCGTCATTTTTCATATATTATTCTTTTGCAACCAACTTCCCCCTTACGTGTCACATTAGATATTGATCTAGCTATGGAATTGTTCATTCAAAATAATGCTGACTCTCTGCAAAGTGTTATAGAGGTGGATACACACCCCTACTTGTTGCGAACAATGGATCAAGGCAAGCTCAGTTCATATCTGTACAATGAGGCTGATCATCACAAGAGAAGACAAGACCTTGAACCTGTTTATGCCCTGAATGGGGCGATATACATCGTGAAGCGAGATGTGCTGATGTGTGAGGACACATTAATTGGTAAGAATAACTACGGTTACGTGATGCCGAAAGAACGATCTGTGGATATCGATAATGAAGCGGACCTGAAGCTTGCGGAGTTTTATTTATCCCTGCAAAGCAAGGAGATTACAGAATAAGCGAGGTTTAATCAATGGGAGTCAGACAGCTTTTCTTAGGCGAGCAAAATCCAGTTTATATTATTGCAGAGGTGGGTGTGAATCATAACGGTTCTTTAGAGCTTGCGATGAAATGCGTAGATGAGGCTGTCAAGGCTGGCGCAAACGCGGTCAAATTTCAGACCTTTAAAAGCAGTAAGCTTGTGACGAAGAGTGCCTCGAAAGCATCCTATCAATTGCAAAACTCGAGATCCTCGGAAAGTCAGCTGGAAATGCTTAAGAAATTGGAACTTAGCTTCGACGATTTTACCGAGCTACAAAAGTATTGTTTCGCGAAACAGATTGATTTTTTATCCACACCATTTGATGAGGAATCCGCAGCTTTTCTTAATTCGATTGAGATTGATGCTTTTAAAATCGGATCCGGTGATTTAAACAATCTCCCCTTCTTAAGACAGATTGATTCCTATGGTAGGCCGGTATTATTGTCAACGGGAATGTCCAGTTTGGAAGAGGTGCGGGAATCCTTAAGTGTATTCGAGAAGAGCCAGGTTGTATTACTCCATTGCACTTCGGATTATCCTGCTCCAATTGATGAGGTTAATCTGTTGGCGATCAAGACGATGAGAGAGCAGTTTGGCAAGATTACGGGATACTCAGATCATACAGAAGGTCATGAGGTAACCATTGCTGCAGTTGCTTTGGGAGCGAAGGTAATTGAGAAGCACTTTACTCTGGATCGAAGCCTTCCCGGTCCGGATCATAAGGCGTCTTTGGAGCCTCAGCCATTTGCAGAAATGGTCCAAGCCATCAGGAACGTTGAGCGAGCGCTGGGTGACGGGGTAAAAAGGTGCATGCCATCTGAGGAAAATACCAGAGTCGTAGCCAGAAAAAGTCTTGTTATCGCTAGATCGGTCAAGGCAGGAACGATTCTGTCGGGAGATGATCTCGTTATTAAACGCCCTGGAACTGGGATCGAACCAAAGTACTATAACACGGTACTGGGTAAAAAGCTGACTAGAGATATGGCTGGTGATGAAATGTTGTCATGGGGTGATTTAGCATGAAGAAAGTTGCCGTAATCACAGGAACTCGCGCTGACTATGGGATATATTATCCAATTCTTAAGGCTATTCAAGCTGATAATGAGCTTGAGCTGCATCTGATCGTCACAGGCATGCATCTTTCTCCCCAGTACGGAAACACGGTTGAAAGTATTAAGAAGGATGGGTTTCAGATATCAGCTCAGATTGAGTGCTTATTCCAAGGAGCAACCCATGGCAATATGGCGCGTTCGATCGGGATGGGAATCCTGGGGATGACCCAAGTTTTTGAATTTCTTCAGCCTGACTGTGTACTTGTATTAGGGGATCGCGGAGAAATGCTGGCAGCGGCCATTGTGTCGACCCATTTGAACATCCCGCTGATTCATTTGCATGGCGGGGAGGTCTCAGGAACCATTGATGAATCCGTGCGACACGCTATTAGCAAATTAGCCCATATTCATCTAGTTGCGACGGAAGGAAGCAGGGAACGTCTGATTCGAATGGGAGAAGACCCGTGGAGAATTGAGGTGGTAGGCGCTCCGAGGGTAGAGACCATTGAGAATGAGCAGTTGCCTTTACTTCGGGAGACCAAAGATAAATATCATCTGTATTTTACGGAAGATTACCTGCTTTTTGTCTACCATCCGGTGACAACTGAAGAGCAGGATTTGGCATTTTTAGGCCAAATGCTGGAGGTATTGCTGGAATCGGAGCTGCATCTGGTATGTATCATGCCGAATTCAGATGCAGGTAACGATAAAATTACGAGGATCTATCAACACTATTTGCAGAACCCTAAATTCCACGCGGTGACCAACTTCGAGCAATTGGATTATCTGACGATGCTGAAGCATGCGGTGATGTTGGTTGGGAACTCCTCGTCGGGCATCATTGAAGCAGCTTCTTATAAGGTGCCGGTCATTAACATTGGCTCTAGGCAGAAGGGACGAGAGCGTTCCAGGAACGTCATTGATATTTCGGAAGACAAGGATGAACTGCTCCATGCCATTGAGCATGTGATGGGGAAGGATTTCCAGGCATCGCTGAAAACGTTAACGAATGTATATGGGAGAAAGAATACGAGTCAGAACATCGTTCGAAGCATTAAGCAGCTCTCTAAGACAGAACAATTGATCCAGAAGACAATAACCTATTAAAGCGAGGATTGGCTTGATGGAATATATTATCTATGGAGCAGGCGGTCATGCCAAGGTGGTTCTCGATATTTTGAGGGCTAATAGAGAGACTATTGCAGGGGTGATGGATGACCAGCTAGATCTTGATGAGTGGAATGGGTTGAAATTTTTGGGGAATCTCAAAACCTTAGATAAGGAAGATAGCCTTTATAAAAAAGCCTTGTTTATCGTAGCGGTTGGCCACAATGAGAGCAGGAAGAGAATTGCCGAAAATTTGGATAGGAAAGGCATGAAATTTGGACTAGCCATCCATCCGAGCGCGATTGTCAGTCCGAATTGTACCATAGGTGAGGGAACCGTAATTATGGCGAATGCTGTCATTAATACAGACACTAAAATCGGAAGACATGTCATTGTTAATACTTCTTCCAGCGTGGATCACGATTGTCATATCGATGACTTTGCTCATATATCCCCTGGAGCTCGACTTGCTGGGGGAGTTAGTGTTGGAAAAGGATCTCATGTAGGCATCGGAGCAAATATTATTCCTGGTATCAAGATCGGTAATGAAACTGTTATTGGAGCTGGAGCAGCGGTTATTCATCATTTACCAGACCGTATCACTGCAGTTGGAGTACCCGCCGTTATCAAAAATAAAAGGGATGAGACAGATGTCTGAGTACAAGAAAATCTATCTAGCGTCTCCGCATATGAGCGGTCATGAACAGAAATATATTGAAGAAGCTTTCCGTACGAATTGGATTGCTCCGCTTGGAGAGAATGTGAATCGCTTTGAAGAAGAAGTCGCAAAATATGTGGGAAGCAAAGGTGCTGTGGCTTTGAGTTCGGGAACAGCTGCCATTCATTTAGCCCTTATTCTCCTTGGAGTTGGCGCAGGAGACACCGTCTTCTGTTCTTCTTTGACCTTTGTGGCGAGTGCGAACCCGATTTTGTATCAAAAGGCAACTCCTGTATTTATTGATAGTGATGCTAATACCTGGAATATGTGTCCAATTGCCTTAGAGAAAGCTCTTAGAGAATATGCAGATAAGGGTAAATTGCCGAAAGCAGTCGTTGTTGTTAACCTCTATGGTCAAAGTGCAGATTATGACAAGATAAAAGCTCTTTGTGATTTTTACGAAGTTCCTATTGTAGAGGATGCAGCTGAATCACTAGGAGCAACCTACAAAGATGTTATGAGCGGGACTATCGGGAAGTTTGGAATATTTTCATTTAATGGAAACAAAATTATTACTACCTCAGGTGGAGGTATGCTTGTCTCAGATGATATGGAGGCACTAAGTAAGGCGAGATTTTTTGCGACTCAAGCAAGAGATCAAGCAATTCATTATCAGCATAGCGAAGTTGGCTTTAATTACCGTATGAGTAATGTCTTAGCGGGAATCGGAAGAGGACAATTGCAAGTTCTAGGCGATAGGATATTAAAGAAAAGGGAAATTTACGGTCTGTATAAAGAACACCTCTCAGATTATCCGGGAGTTGAGTTTATGCCGGAAGCGAATTATGGTAAAGCGACGAGATGGTTAACAGCTGTGACGGTTAGCCCTGAAGTTGCAAAAATTGGAGATTTAATCGATATCTTAAATCAATATAACATTGAGTCTCGGCCCGTGTGGAAACCACTTCATTTGCAACCATTATTTCGAGAGGTCGATTTTTTTACTGCAGACAGTATGGATGTAAGTGGGGAATTGTTTAAGTATGGAATCTGTTTACCGTCAGATACGAATATGTCGATTGAGGATCAGTTGTCTGTGATTGAGATAATACAAAATGCTTTTAAAAAAATGTGAGTTGAGAAACGGTGGTTTTCTGGAGCTAAATTTAGGACGATTGAAGACCAAATAAGAATAAGGTGTTTGATGATCATTGTAGGAGATTCATTATGGTCGAGGAATCGCACTCCGACAAAAATCTACAAATTCCTTACAGTAAAACCTTTTCTTTGGTAATTGACACTGGATAAGCTTGGGTGGTATAGTCAGACATGTGGGGCTTGGTTACAAGGATCACACTCTTATTTGATAATGAAGGGAATGTTAGTGCATGCAAGGTAAAGTAAAATGGTTCAACGCAGAAAAAGGCTACGGTTTCATCGAAACTGAAGAAGGCGGCGACGTATTCGTACACTTCTCCGCGATCCAAGCTGAAGGCTTCAAAACGCTGGAAGAAGGCCAATCCGTCGAGTTCGAAATCGTTGAAGGCGCACGTGGTCCACAAGCCGCTAACGTAATCAAACTGTAATCATCCCGGCACAGCCGACCTACATATGAACGGTACGATGGTTAACAATTAAAGATTCGCTAGCAACTCCCCGGGGGAACCCGGGGTTTTCTTATTTTTATTATGCTATAATTTTCTAAAGTGAATGAGTTCGTAATCGAATGAGGTGACCTCCTTTGCACAACCTTCGACCTTGGCTGCGCTGGCTGCCGGCGATCGCGATGATGGCGATTCTTTTTGGGTTTTCTTCGCAGTCTTATGAGGAGCAGTCGCTGGTGCCGGAAATTGAGAAGAGCACCTCGGACCAGTGGATTGAGAATCGATTCGGCGGGATCCGGTTCAGCTATGGTGACTATGAAATCAGTGTGGACAGTGTGGGCGGGGCGAGCTTCATCGAGTTTTTTATTCGCAAAGCGGCGCATTTCGGCAGTTATGCTTTACTGGCAGCGTTCCTGGTTTACGCTTTAGGCGGTCGGGGACGATCCAATCGGCGATGTCTGCTCTTTGCGATTTTGATCGCATTCCTCTATGCCTGTACGGATGAGCTGCATCAGAGCTTTACGCCGGGGCGGACGGCGATGGTGCAGGACGTGCTGCTGGATACGATCGGGGCCGCGTGTGGGGCGGCGTTCACGATTTTGTTGAAATCCTGGTGGGGAAACCGGAAGGATCGCCGGGCTTGAAAGCGCGGGGGATTTGCCGATCTGCCCGTCTTTTTTTACGGATATCGCGGTGGTTTACAGACCTTTAACACTTTTTACTTTGCCTTAACGTCATGGTATAATAAAGGTGCAAAGCAAAGGAGGAGTGCCCTATGAATTTTAGTATTCGAGGACAGCAGATTGAAGTGACTGAGGCCTTGCGTGACTACGTAGACAAGAAGCTCAGCCGGCTAGACAAGTACTTTGATGCACCCCCTACCTCAGACGGTACTGTCACGTTAAGTGTGGTACGAGGCTTGCACGCGGTCGAGGTAACGATTCCTTTGACCGGCGTTGTGCTCCGTGCGGAAGATCGCAGCGATGACATGTACGCATCCATTGATGCGGTTGTGGACAAGCTTGAACGTCAAATCCGCAAGCACAAAACGAAAATCAACCGTAAACTGCGCCAGAAAGGCGTGAAGAACAGCCTCTTTGTAGAGGGCACGACCGCAGGCTCCGTTGCGCTGGATGAAGGCGAGGAAGAGCTGGAAGTGGTTCGTACGAAACGCTTTACCTTGAAGCCGATGGACGTAGAGGAAGCGATTTTGCAAATGAATATGGTAGGACACAACTTCTTCGTTTTCTCGAACATCGACACTAAAGAAGTGAACGTCGTCTACAAGCGCAATGACGGCAAATACGGTTTGATTGAACAGGATTAACCCCTTGCACTCCGTGCAATCATGGCAACTTGCTTCAAACTAGGTGGTAATTCCTGTGATACTTACGCAAAGGAAACGAGCCTTATCCGCCCGCGGATAGGGCTCTTTATTCGTATACAAAGGCGCTTTACCGCAATGCAGACGTGACGGGGCGTGTTGCGGCGTGCCTTACAAACTGTTACAATTTAGGCAAATCATCTGTTTATGCGTGAAAGGGGTAAATCATGCTGGGATTAGTAAAAAAGATATTTGGCGACACGAATGAACGTGATGTCAAACGTCTGATGAAGACGGTAGATTATATTAATTCATTAGAACCGCAATTTGAGGCGCTTTCGGACGAGCAATTGAAAGGGAAAACCGCTGAATTCCGGGAACGGATCGAGAAAGGCGAGACGCTGGATGATTTGTTGCCGGAGGCTTTTGCCACAGTACGGGAAGCTTCGAAACGCACGCTCGGGATGCGTCATTTTGATGTGCAGCTGATCGGCGGTATGGCGCTTCACGAAGGCAAGATTGCGGAGATGAAAACCGGTGAAGGGAAGACGCTGGTCGGAACCCTGCCGGTTTATTTGAATGCGCTCCTGGGGAAAGGTGTGCATGTCGTTACCGTCAACGACTATTTGGCACAACGCGATAGCCAGCAGATGGGGCAGATTTACAACTTCCTCGGCATGACGGTTGGGGTGAACCTCAACGGCATGGAGCATGAGCAGAAACAAGAAGCTTACGCTTGCGACATCACGTACGGCACGAACAACGAGTTTGGATTTGACTACCTGCGCGACAACATGGTGCTCTACAAAGAACAGATGGTTCAGCGGCCGCTGTATTATTGCATTATTGACGAAGTGGACTCCATCTTGATCGATGAAGCGCGGACGCCGCTGATTATTTCCGGCCAAGCTCAGAAATCCACCGAGCTGTATTATGCAGCCGATCGTTTCGTGAAGACGCTGACGCCGGAGGAAGATTATACGGTAGATATTAAAGTAAAGGCTGTTTCGCTGACCGAAAAAGGGGTTGCTAAAGCGGAACGCGTTTTTGGCATTGATAACTTGTACGATCATAAACATGTTACGCTGAACCACCACGTGGTGCAGGCGCTCAAAGCGAACGTCATCATGCGCCGCGACGTCGATTACGTCGTGACCGATGACGAGGTGCTGATCGTCGATGAATTTACCGGTCGGATCATGCAGGGCCGCCGCTACAGCGACGGGCTGCACCAGGCAATCGAAGCCAAAGAAGGCATCGAGGTACAGAACGAAAGCATGACGCTGGCGACGATTACGTTCCAGAACTACTTCCGGATGTACCGCAAGCTGGCCGGGATGACCGGTACGGCGAAGACCGAGGAAGAAGAATTCAAGAAAATTTACGGCCTTGAAGTGCTCCAGGTGCCGACCAACCGGCCGAACCGTCGGATTGACTTGCCGGACGTTGTTTATAAGAGCGTTGACGGCAAGTTTAAAGCCGTTGTCGAAGAAATCGTGGAGCGTCATAAGAAAAAACAACCGGTGCTCGTTGGTACGGTCTCGATCGAGAACTCCGAACGCGTATCCGAGATGCTGAAGCGCAAAGGCATCCCGCACAAGGTGCTGAACGCGAAATACCATGCGGAGGAAGCGGAAATTATTTCCCACGCAGGGGAACCGGGTTCCGTGACGATCGCTACCAACATGGCGGGTCGCGGTACCGACATTTTGCTTGGCGAAGGCGTGGCCGAATTAGGTGGCCTGCATATCATAGGTACCGAACGCCACGAATCGCGCCGGATCGATAACCAGTTGCGCGGTCGTGCCGGTCGTCAAGGCGACCCCGGCTCCACGCAATTCTACCTGTCGCTGGGCGATGAACTGATGAAGCGGTTTGGCGCGGACAACGTGCTGAACATGATGGAGCGCTTGGGCTTCGAGGAAGACCAACCAATCGAGAGCAAGATGATCACCCGCGCGATTGAGTCGGCGCAAAAACGCGTAGAAGGCAACAACTTCGACGTGCGCAAAGTCGTCCTGCAATATGACGACGTTATGAACCAACAGCGTGAAATTATCTATAAACAGCGCCGCGAGCTGCTGGAATCGGAGAACATTAAGCAGATCATTCTCGATATGATCAAGCCGGTCATCGAACGGGTGGTTGAAGCCCATACCGCTGACGAGCTGCCGGAGAACTGGGAACTGCAAGAGATTGCCGATTACGTCAACAGCAAGCTGCTGGACGAAGGCGCCATTACGAAAGACGATCTGTGGGGCAAAGAGCCGAATGAGATGGTCGAGTATATTTTTGAACGCGTCCTGACGAAATACAACGCTCGCGAAGAAGCGATTGGTACGGAAATGGTACGGGAGTTCGAGAAGGTTATCGCTCTCCGTGCGGTCGACAGCAAATGGATGGACCATATCGACGCGATGGATCAGCTGCGTCAAGGCATTCATCTTCGTGCATACGGCGGTACCGATCCGCTGCGCGAATATCAATTTGAAGGCTATGAGATGTTCAACGCGATGATCGCCAGCATTCAGGAGGAAGTCGCGACGTACATCATGAAGGCGCAGATCGAAACGAACCAGGAACGCCAAGCGGTCGTGGATGAGAATAAAATCACCACGAGCGGCGAGCCGGCAGAGAAACGCCCAGTCAAACGCGGCGAAACGATCGGCCGCAACGACTTGTGCCCATGCGGTAGCGGCAAGAAGTACAAACACTGCCACGGCCAAAACGCATAATGTCGGCATAAGCTGGGTGCGGCGGGGAGCCTGAGGATTTCCTTAGGCTGCCCGCTTTTGCCCCGTTTGGAGGGAAAACCTGTTCTCGGCCGCAGCGGCCGCGCCGATGTTGGCTCATCCGAGGTAGCCACCTCGACGTTGGTTCAGCCACAGGCGAAATAGGGGTAAAAAAGGGCCTTATTTTGCTTTTTTGGGCGGATGTCTGGTAAATAAGGGAGTTTTTTGGCCTTATTTTTGCAGACTATGGCTCAAAACAGGGTTTTTCCAGGTTTAGGAATGAAATAAAGGTAGATTTTGGCCTTATTTTTTGAAATTCGGTGCCCGGGAGTTGAATAAGGGTACAAAAGGGCGTTACCTTTAAACCAAAGTGGCAGCTACAAATAAACTTTTACAAAGAAAGGTGATCTACCGTATGATCGATGCGAACGTGAAACAAGACATGCGCGAAATCGCAAAGAAATTAACTAACCTTAGGGGGTCTCTTTGACTTAGATCTGAAGCAAGAGATGATCGCCAACTATGAGGAGAAAATGGCGGCACCGGATTTCTGGGACGACAACGAGAAAGCTCAAGGGATTATCGCGGAGATGAATGCGGTAAAATCCTCGGTGGACCAATATACGGCGCTGCAGAACGAATACGATGAGCTGGAAATGATGGCGGAGCTCGCCGAGGAAGAAGGCGATGAATCGCTGGCTGCGGAGGTTGCAGACTCCGTAGAGAAGCTCGTGAAGAAGCTGGAGGAGTTCGAGCTCCAGCTGCTGCTGAACCAGCCGTACGACAAAATGAACGCGATTCTCGAGTTGCATCCTGGCGCAGGCGGCACCGAGTCCCAGGACTGGGGCCAAATGCTGCTGCGGATGTATACTCGCTGGGCGGAGAAACGCGGCTTTAAGGTCGAGACGCTGGACTACCTGCCGGGCGACGAAGCCGGGATCAAGAGCGTTACGCTGTTGATCAAAGGCTACAACGCCTACGGCTACCTGAAGGCGGAGAAGGGCGTTCACCGGCTGGTGCGGATCTCGCCGTTTGACGCTTCCGGACGCCGGCATACGTCGTTCGTCTCCTGTGACGTCGTGCCGGAGATCAGCGATGACGTGGAGATCGAAATCCGTAATGAGGATCTGAAAATCGATACGTACCGCGCCAGCGGTGCCGGCGGTCAGCACATCAACACGACCGACTCGGCCGTGCGGATTACCCACATCCCGACCGGGATCGTGGTGACCTGCCAGAACGAACGCTCACAGATCAAGAACCGAGAACGGGCGATGACGATGCTCCGCTCCAAGCTGTACGAACGCAAGATCGAGGAGCAACAACGCGAGTTGGATGAGATCCGCGGCGAGCAATCGGATATCGCCTGGGGCAGCCAAATCCGCTCGTACGTGTTCCACCCGTACAGCATGGTGAAGGATCACCGGACGAACGTGGAGACGGGGAATGTCGGCGCGGTGATGGACGGGGATCTGGACGCTTTTATCGACGGTTATCTGCGCAGCCAGATTAAGACGGAGAGCTAATCAGCGGGACGGGAGCGCCTTGATGTGCCTTCCCGCCCGAGCCGCTACTAAATACGACCCACCCTGGCCACGTTTGGTACGGGTGGGTTTTTCTATTTTTACATATTTCATGAAATGCAAGTAAGGAGGGGCAGCAATGCCGCCGAAAGTTCGCAAACGCCGATTTCAAGACTATATTCCGGTCACCGGTCCGATACGCCATACGCTGGATACGTTGATGATTATCGTAGGCTCGCTGATCACTGCCTTGGCGTTTAATTTGTTTTTGGTCCCCAGTCATATCGCCTCGGGCGGTGTCTCGGGGTTATCGATCATCGTTCAGTCGCAATTTGGAATCGAACCAGCCTACACCCAATGGGCCCTGAACATCCCGCTGTTCATCGCAGGCTACGTGCTGCTCGGGCGGGACTACTCCATCCGTTCTCTGCTGGGCACGGTGGTGCTGCCGTTCTTCGTCTTTTTGACACGGGACATTCCCGTACCAACGACAGATCCGTTGCTGGCTTCGTTATATGGAGGCATCGGGGTGGGGATAGGACTCGGTATTGTGTTCCGAGGCCGGGGATCCACCGGCGGGCTGTCCACCTTGGCGCAAATTATTCAAAAATACAGCGGCCTCAGCCTCTCCGTTTGCGTTGTGATGATGGACGGGATTGTGATTGTGTTGGCGTTATTTTTGCTGACCCCGGAAAAAGCGCTCTATGCCCTGATCGGACTGTACATCACCGGTAAAATCATCGATGCCATCGAGCTGGGCTTCAATTACACGAAGGTCGCTTACATTATTGCCGACCGGACGGAGGAGATCTCGCAGGCTGTGCTCACTCACCTGGACCGGGGGCTGACTAAGCTGGACGGTCACGGCGGGTACACCGGCGATGCGCGGACCGTGCTGATGGTCGTTGTAGGGCAGAGCGAAGTCACGCGGCTCAAGACGTTGGTACAGACGCTGGATCCCAATGCCTTTGTGATTATCACGAATGCGCATGAGGTGTTGGGGGAAGGGTTTAAGAGAGCATAGAGAGATGCCGCGTAATCCATAAGTGGGACAAGTAGCTTGATCTACCTGACCGTCCTTATGGATTTTTTTATTTTTAAAATGAAATTTTACATAAACAATACCGTTAAGGAAAATATAGATTTTTCATCCTATTCTAGGAATTTATGTTTGGACAAGCGGTACTGTGAGTGGTAGCCTTTAAGCATCAGGCCTGATAGTTATTATTTCTCATAGGAGGAATTCTTTTGAAACGATTTATTGGCATCATTGCACTTGTGATTGGTATTATAACTGGCTCAATTACATATCCCGCGTCCACCCACGCGGCATCTCAATTTACGGGTGGATTATTGGACGGGATTTTGATAGAGATTGGAGCTTCGGTTGGGCAATCGACGACTACGGTTGCAGAAATGACAGATGGCGATGTGTCGACAAGAGGAATACTTAGTACATCAAATGTAGCATGGCATTCCTTTTCTTCCCCAGTAGAAATTTCTTCTGTCGTGCTGAAGAGTAGTGGGGCAGGAATCATTGAATTTTATGATAATCAAAATAGCCTGCTGCAAAGATATAATGTTATAAGCAATGATGGGATTCAAACCCTTCCAACTCCAGTACAGAATGTTACGACTGTTGTTTTAAAAGGTGCATCAAGCAATATCAATGTGTACGAGTGGAATGTATTTACGGTCCCTTCCGTGCCACCAACAGCGACGACCATCAATTGGATCCAGGCCGGGGATCAAATTGTAAAATTGGATTGGGATCATACAGGAGCTGCCTCTTATAATGTAAAACGTTCAACATCCGCTGGCGGCCCTTACACCTTACTGGCGAACGTTAAAGGAACAACGTATGTAGATCAAGCCGTCACCAATGGAACGACCTATTATTATGTAGTTAGTGCGGTCAATGAGGCGGGGGAAAGCATCGATTCGTCTGAAAAAAGTGCTAAACCGGATGCAACCCAATATACGGGCGGATTATTGGATGGATTATTAATCCAAGCAGGTAAAACAGTAGGAACCCCAACGAGCACCGTACGTGAAATAACGGATAACAATACGGGGACGAGATTCGTTTTAACTACTGGGGGAGTGGCTTGGTATACATTTACTTCACCGGTAGAAATCAACTCTGTGATTGTGAATAGCAGTAACGTTTTGGCTGTTGAGTTCTACGATGCCAATAATAACTTGCTGCAGAAATATGATCTTATCAAAAATGACGGAATTCAAACGCTCCCGACCCCAGTACAAGATGTGACAACGGTTGTATTAAAAAACGGGTCAATTAGCAGTATCAGTGTATACGAATGGAATGTATTTTCAAACCCTTCAGCACCACCACTAGATACAACCATTAACTGGATCCAGGGCGGTGATCAGTTTGTAAAGTTGGAATGGGATAACACAGGAGCTGCCTCATATAACGTAAAACGTTCGACATCAGCAGGCGGTCCTTACAGCTTACTGGCGAACGTGAAAGGCACAGCATATGTAGATCGAGCCGTAACGAATGGAACGACCTACTATTATGTAGTCAGCGCAGTGAATGAGGCTGGGGAAAGCGGAAATTCAGCGGAAAAAAGCATTACACCAAATGCAACCAAATATACGGGTGGATTGTTGGATGGGCTATTAATCCAAGCTGGTAACACGGTAGGAAACCCAACGCGTACCGCACGTGAATTGACAGACAACAATACACGTACAAAATTTGTCTTGGTTACTGGTGGCGTAGCATGGTACACATTTTCTTCACCGGTGGAAATCAATTCCGTGATCGCCAGTGGCACTAACCTGGCTGTTGAGTTCTATGATGCAAGCAATAACTTGTTACAACAATACAACATCGTGAATAAAGATCAGGTTGAAATCCTTCCTACCCCTGTCCAAAACGTTATGACAGTTGTACTAAAAAATGTGGGTACAAGTGTTAGTGATGTCTACGAATGGAACGTCTTTGGCAAAGGCGGAGAACCTGCAGATGCACCGATGAATTTGACAGCATCCGCGGGGAATAAAAAAGTTGTTTTGAATTGGACAAGCTCGAGCAGTAATGTGACGAGTTACATCGTGAAACGCTCCCTGGTACCTGGCGGGCCGTATACGGCGATTGCCACAGTGCCGGGGAACACAACAACTTACACGGACACCAATGTTGTAAACGGTACGACTTATTATTATGTCGTCTCTGCGGTTGGATCGGCAGGTGAAAGCGCCAATTCTAACGAGGCATCTGCCACACCAAAAGCCGATGTAGTTACTCCTCCTGGTCAGACCGGAGAGAGAGCGCTGCTTCGGATTACGCTAAACAATGGGATTGAGAAAGAATACGACTTATCTATGGCAGAAGTATACGATTTCATTAATTGGTATGAAGGACGGGCGGACGGAGTAGGAACAGTGATGTATGCCTTTGATAAACATGATAATAACAAGGGGCCGTTCAAAAGTCGCAAAGACTACGTATTCTTCGATAAAATTATTACTTTTGAAGTGAATGGATACGATGTCGGTACGAGTGGGCCGGAGGAGGATGGGGGATACCCTGTTCCGTATCCGGAAGAATATTAATAACGTTAAAAGCACGGGTTGAAGTCAACACTTCAGCCCGTGCTTTTTTCCATGGATCAACAAGTTCCTCAAACCAAGCCATCATAGATAGACTGCTCACTTTTTTGCGGGAACCGTTCGCCGCGCTCCCAAACCAGCTCAAACGATTCGAATTGGTGACGGGGCGGTACTTGCGGCCCCAATACGCCAAATACCCGCTCCACGCTCCAAATTTGCGATTCATGGGCGGCGAGGGCTTGGCGTTTGGCTTCCCAACGGTTGCCGGCTGCTACGCGCAGCACGCTGGAATGATCGGAAGTGTACGATCCCAGTTGGTTGTAATACAACTTCTGCACGGTTGGCGCTTGGCCCCCAAAGACGACATCGTTTACGGCGTGATGGATGACGATATGATCCGGGTGTCCGGACAGGCCGTCTTCCGGGAACGTGACGACCACCTGTGCCTGATGGCGCCGCAAGAAGTCGGCGATCTTCTCCCGCAGCATTACAGGATTCGCCTCCTTCAGCTTACCGTCCGGCAGCCCCAGTTGCTCAACGACGGAGATGCCGAGGATCTCAGCGGCTTTGGCCAGCTCCTGATCCCTGCGGGCCGCTAACTGTTCGCGGGTCATCTCCCCTAAGCGGCCGGTTTTGCCCGCGTCTCCCCGGGTAGCCGTAAGCAGCACCGCCTTGCCTCCTTCATCCGCGATTTGTCGGATTAAATAAGAACATCCAAATGTTTCATCATCGGGATGAGCGTATACGAATGCGATTGTTTTTTCGTTCGACATGGTGCTTCTCCTCCTTCTATACGGTTCATGAGCACCTTTTAAATATACCTGATTCAGCCCCTACATAAAAGTTTGGCGGCCAAAAGAGGGGCCTGACATGCGAGGGGAAATTTTTTGTGAGAGTTGTTGTATTTATATAAGTTCAGCCGTATAATAATACATATTTACAACGGAATGATGCATATTGTTGATTTCATAGGGTTGATCCAACGGGAGAGGAAGCGAGGTTAGCATTGTGAACGGGGAGAAAATAAAAGTAGCCATCGTCGGTTCCACGGGATATGGGGGCGTGGAGCTGATTCGTTTTTTATGGGGACATCCGCATGTCGAGATTGCTTCGGTGATTTCCGTTTCTAGCGCAGGAGAGCCTATAACGAACGGGTTCCCGCATTTATCCGAGATCATCGTTCAGCCGCTGGACGGCTTGAATCCGGAGGAGCTTGCGACGAAGGTCGATGTGGTATTTACCGCAACGCCATCCGGGGTCAGCACGAAGCTGGTGCCGCAGCTGCTGGAGGTTGGACTGAAGGTTATTGATTTGTCCGGTGATTTTCGGCTCAAAGACGGCCGTGAATACGAGGCTTGGTATAAACATGAGGCTCCGGCAGCAGCGTTGCTTGAGCAGGCGGTGTATGGCTTGGCGGAGATTTACGGCGATGAGGTGAAAGGCAAGGAGTTCGTCTCCAACCCGGGCTGCTATCCAACCGCTACGCTGCTTGGTCTGATCCCGGCGCTGAGTGCAGGCTGGATTGATCCGGGCAGCATCATCATCGATGCCAAGTCGGGTGTATCCGGCGCGGGCCGGGGCATGAACCTGACAAACCATTACGCGGAAATCAATGAAAATATGAAAGTATATAAGGTCAACAAGCACCAGCACATCCCAGAGATCGAGCAAACCTTAGGGAAAATCACCGGTGAACCGGTCACGGTGACGTTCACGACGCACCTGACGCCGATGACGCGGGGGATTATGTGCACGATGTACGCCACGTTGAAGGGCGCCTATACAGAGGAAGATTTGATCCAGCTGTACCGTCAATATTACGAAGGACGTCCGTTCGTCCGCATCCGGGACAAAGGCAAGTGGCCGGCGACCAAGGAAGTGTTCGGCTCGAACTTTTGCGACATCGGCTTTGCGGCGGATGCACGTACAGGTCGGCTGACGATCGTGTCCGTCATTGATAATTTGGTCAAAGGCGCGGCGGGGCAAGCGATTCAGAATTTGAACCTGATGATGGGCTGGGAGGAAACGACCGGCTTGAAGTTCACACCGGTTTACCCATAGGGAGATATCAACTTATTTAGGCTTGTGAAAGGAGTACGTCATGGGAGTGGTTAGTTTATTTCGTGCAGCGCCGGAGGGGAGCATCACCACGCCAAAAGGCTTTCAGGCCGGCGGGCTGCATTGCGGTCTGAAGAAGACGACCCGCAACGATCTCGGCGCAATCCTCTGCGAGGTGCCGGCGGTAGCCGCCGCTGTTTATACGACGAACGTCTTCCAGGCGGCGCCGCTGAAAGTGACGCGTGAGAGCGTCGCGTCCAGCGGGCAGCGGCTGCGGGCCGTCGTCGTCAACAGCGGCAACGCCAACGCGTGCACCGGCGCGCAAGGCGAAGCCGACGCGTACGCGATGCGCGCTGCGGCGGCGGAGGCGTTTGGGCTCGGCGAACACGAAGTCGCCGTAGCCTCCACCGGCGTCATCGGCGAATTGTTGCCGATGGACCGCGTCCGCGCCGGCATCGAAGGATTGCCGGCGGCACTGGCAGCGAACGGCGAGGGGGCCGAGCAGTTCTGCCAGGCGATTTTGACCACGGACCTCGTGAAGAAAGAGGTGTGCGTGAAGCTGGACGTGGACGGCCGCGAGGTAACGATCGCGGGGGCTGCCAAGGGTTCGGGCATGATTCACCCGAACATGGCCACGATGCTGGCGTTCGTCACGACGGACGCCGCGATTGAGCCACAGGCGCTGCAAAGCCTGCTCGGGCAAACGACCGACGTGACGTTTAACATGATCACCGTTGATGGCGATACGAGCACGAACGATATGCTGCTGGCGATGGCGAGCGGGCTGGCTGGCAACCGGGAGCTGTCACCCGGGCATGCCGATTGGGACGCGTTCGCTGCGGCGTTCCGCCACGTGTGTGAGACGTTGGCCAAGGCGATCGCCCGCGATGGGGAAGGCGCAACACGTCTCGTCGAGGTGACGGTGCGCGGCGCCGTAAGCGATAATTCGGCTCGCGCGATCGCGAAGACGATCGTTGGCTCGAGCCTCGTGAAGTCGGCGGTGTTTGGCGCCGACGCCAACTGGGGCCGCATCATCGCTGCGGTCGGCCGTGCAGGAGAGCCGGTCAATCCGGAGACGGTGGACATCAAGCTGGGCGACATCGTTGTGTTGGAGGGCTCGCGTCCGGTTCCTTTCGATGAGGATGCGGCGCTTGCTTACCTGAAGGGCGACACGGTCAATATCTCCGTGGACCTGCATAACGGTCAAGGCGAAGCCACCGCTTGGGGCTGCGATTTGACCTATGACTACGTCCGGATTAACGCGGCTTATCGCACTTAATTTGAATTCATATCCTAAATCATTTATCAGATGAGATGAACTCCGGAAAGGAGCAGGCAGATTAATGTTTGTGATGAAATGTGGCGGCAGCACGCTCGCGGAGCTGCCGAATTCTTTTTTTGCTGACTTGGTGAAGTTGCAAAAAGAAGGGGCCAACCCGGTGATCGTACACGGCGGCGGGCCAGCCATTTCGGAAAACCTTGGCAAGCTCGGAATTGAGAGCAGGTTCGTGGACGGGCTGCGTTACACGACGAATGAAGTCCTGGACGTCGTAGAAATGGTGCTGGCTGGCAGCATTAACAAATTGATCGTACGCCGCATCGCTCAGAACGGCGGGAAAGCGATAGGCTTGTCCGGCGCGGATGGCAGCTTGCTGCAGGCGAAGCCGGTGGCGAACAGCAAGGAAGTTGGATTCGTCGGGGAAGTGACGGATGTGAATGCGGATTTGATCCGCGGCGTACTGGACCTCGGTTACATTCCAGTCATTGCTCCCGTAGGTATTGGTGCAGACGGAGCGCAACGTTATAACATCAACGCGGACACGGCTGCAGGAGCGGTTGCATCGGCACTTGGGGTTTCGCGCATGATTGTTGTTACCGATGTGCCTGGGATTTTGAAAATGACGGGTACCGAAAGAAAAGTGCTCGATTCCATTACGGTACAGCAAATTGAGGATATGATCTCAACCGGGGAAATTTACGGCGGGATGATTCCGAAGGTGCGAGCTGCTGTAGCTTGCATCAGCGGCAGCGTGAAGGAAGCGGTGATTGTAGGCGGCAACGAGCCGGGTGTGCTTGGCAAAGTGCTGGCCGGGGGAAGCATCGGCACCCGAATCGTGCGGATGGCGTAGCGCAGCGGCTGACGGAAGGTTATATTAGTAATTAAGAAGATGGGAGTGGAAAAAACGATGGCGCAAAGTGATCTGAAAGAAGCTACTACGGCTCCGGCCACCGGAGCGAATGCCGCTGCAGCTGCGGCGGAAGGGAGCAGCCCCAGCGCGTTGTTCCCAAGTTATGCTCGGTACCCGATCCATTTGGTGAAAGGGAAGGGCAGCTGGCTGTGGGACGATAAGGGCAACCGCTACCTTGATTTCATGAGCGGTCTTGCGGTCGCCAACCTGGGGCATGCCCCGGAGAAGGTGGCGGCCAAAGTGAAAGCTCAGCTGGATGAGCTTTGGCATGTGAGCAACCTGTTCCATATTCCACAGCAGGAAGTTGCAGCGCGGAAGCTGACGGAGATTAGCTGCGCGGACGTCGTTTTCTTCTGCAACAGCGGGGCCGAGGCGAATGAAGCGGCGATCAAGCTGGCGCGGCGCTACCATCAAAAGGTGAAAGGAACGAACCGCTTCGAGATGATTACGTTCAACCAATCCTTCCATGGGCGGACGTTGGCTACGCTGACCGCGACCGGCCAGCAGAAGGTCAAGGACGGTTTTCTACCGCTTCCTGAAGGCTTCAAGTCCGTACCTCTGCATGACCTGCCAGCACTGAAAGCAGCGATCGGCCCGCAAACGGCGGCAGTGATGCTGGAAATGGTGCAAGCCGAAGGCGGTGTGTACCCGGTGGAGCCGGCGTTCGTGCAAGAGCTGTCTGAGCTGTGCAAGGCAGAGGGGCTGCTGCTCATCATCGACGAGGTCCAAACCGGCATGGGCCGTACGGGCAAATGGTTTGCGCATCAGCATTACGGCATCGAGCCGGATATTTTTACATCGGCCAAAGGGATTGCCAGCGGCTTGCCGGCTGGGGCCATGCTGGCCAAAGAGTATTTACGCGAAGCGTTTCCTCCGGGCAGCCATGCGTCTACATTTGGCGGCAATCCGATCGTCACGTCGGCAATCATTGCCACGCTGGAGACGATGCAGGAGGAGCGCATTCCGGAGCATGTCGCAGAGATGGGCGAGTACTTGACGGAGCTCCTGAAGGAGACGTTTAAGGACGAGCCGTTCGTCCAAGAAGTGCGCGGCAAAGGCTTGCTGATCGGAATCCAATGCGCCGGACCGGTGGGCGACATCGTATTGCTCGGGCAGCAACATGGACTGCTGTTCGTCACCGCCGGCCCTGAGGTGATTCGGCTGCTGCCGAACCTGAAGGTGTCGAAGGAAGAGATTGACCAGGCCGTAGCGATTTTGGCAGACGTCATCGCCGCTTATACTTCCAAGGAGGGGAACTAATCAATGACTTTGCTGGAACCATCGAAACGCAGCAGCATGAATTTAAGCGGCCGCGATTTTATCGAGCTGACGGATTATTCAACCGACGAGATCCACTATTTGATCGATTTGGCGATTGAGCTCAAGCGCAAGCAGAAGAACGGCGAGGTGTACCAACCGCTGCTGGGAAAAACCGTCGGGCTGATTTTTGAAAAATCGTCAACGCGGACACGGGTGTCTTTTGAAGTGGGGACGTATCAGTTGGGAGGTCATGCGCTGTTTCTCAGCAAAAACGACATCCAACTTGGACGCGGCGAAACGATCGCCGATACGGCGGGGGTCATGTCGCGCTACCTGGACGGGATCATGATTCGGACCTTCGGTCATGATAAGGTGGCTGATCTGGCCCGCTATGCTACCGTACCGGTCATTAATGGACTTAGCGACTTGGCCCATCCGTGCCAGGTGCTGGCTGACTATCAGACGCTGTATGAGCATAAGGGCAAGCTGCAGGGCCTGAAGCTGGCTTACGTGGGCGACGGCAACAACATGGCGCACTCGCTGATGATCGGCGGGGCGAAGCTAGGTGTCCACGTGTCCGTGGCCAGCCCGGAAGGGTATGAACCGGATCCGCAGATCGTTGCGGATGCGCAGGAAATCGCCAAAGCGACGGGCGCAGTCATCGAGGTGGTGCGCGATCCGAAGGCGGCGGTGCAAGAGGCGGACGCCATTTACACCGACGTGTGGGCGAGCATGGGCTTCGAGGAAGAGCAGAAGATCCGCGAAGCGGCCTTCCGCAATTACCAGGTCGACGAGCAGCTGGCGCGGTATGCGAAGCCGGATTACGTCTTTATGCATTGCCTGCCGGCCCATCGGGGCGAGGAAGTAAGCGAAGGCGTGATCGACGGGCCGCATTCGATTATTTTTGATCAGGCCGAGAATCGGTTGCATGCGCAAAAGGCGCTGATGGCCGCATTGATGGGATAATTTTTTTCGGGAGGACTAGGAATCATGGCAAAGGAAAAAATCGTACTGGCATACTCCGGGGGCCTGGATACGTCGGTCATTCTAAAGTGGTTAAAAGAAACGTACGATGCGGAAATTATCGCGTTTACGGCTGATATCGGTCAGAAGGAAGAGCTCGACGGGCTGGAAGCGAAGGCTTTGGCCACGGGCGCGTCCAAAGTATACATCGACGATCTGCGCGATGAGTTCGCCAAGGATTTCATCTATCCGATGTTCCAGGCGGGCGCTTTGTATGAAGGGCAATACCTGCTGGGTACCAGCATCGCCCGTCCGCTGATCGCCAAGCGCATGGTGGAAATCGCCCGCGCAGAAGGCGCAACGGCGATCGCCCACGGCGCCACGGGCAAAGGCAACGACCAAGTGCGCTTTGAGCTGGCAGCAGCGGCTTTGGCGCCGGAAATTCGCGTGATCGCCCCTTGGCGGCTGAGCGAGTTCCGCGATCGCTTCCCGGGGCGCGCCGAAATGATCGCGTATGCGGAAGCAAACGGCATTCCGGTAACGGCCTCGGCGGCCAAGCCGTATTCGATGGACCGCAACCTGCTGCACATCAGCTATGAAAGCGGCGTGTTGGAGGATCCGTGGTTCGATGCATCTGCGCCGGAAAACAAAGACATGTACCTGCTTAGCGTTTCGCCGGAAGATGCCCCGGATCAACCGGAGTATCTGGAGCTGGAGTTCGAGCAAGGCAACTGCGTGGCGCTGAACGGCGAACGGTTAAGTCCGCTCGGGGTGATGGAGAAGCTGAATGAGCTGGGCGGCAAACATGGCATCGGCCGCGTCGACATGGTCGAGAACCGCTTTGTCGGCATGAAGAGCCGCGGGGTATACGAGACGCCGGGCGGAACCATCCTGTTCACGGCTCATCGCAAAATGGAGTCGCTGACGATGGACCGCGAGGTCATGAACCTGCGCGACAGCCTGATCACCCGTTACAGCACGCTCGTTTACAACGGCTTCTGGTTTGCGCCGGAACGGTTGGCGCTGCAAGCGCTGGTGACCGAGAGCCAGAAGAATGTGACGGGGACGGTGCGCGTGAAGCTGTACAAAGGTAACATCATCGCTGCCGGCGTGAAAAGTCCGGTCAGCTTGTACAACCCAGACATCGCCACGATGGAGGCCGATCCTACGCAAGCGTACGACCAAGGCGACGCAACTGGCTTTATCCATCTGAACGCGCTGCGGCTGAAAGTCGGCGCGGGTGTGGCGCAAAACAGCGGCAAGTAAAGGGTGTGCCCAAAATCTATTCGAAAAATCGAATACAATTCGCCGATTTTCAGCGATTAGACCCCAATGTGTATGAAATTTCGTATATAATTGAGCATTTTGCGGGGATGAGGCGGGAATGTGTATGATTTTTCGAATAGAATCTGCAATTTCGATGGTTCGCGAGGAAATGTAGTCGAAATTTCGAATACATTTCCTTCTGTTTCTGTTCTGATTGATTGGAATAACAATCAAGTTTCGAGTTAAGGAGTGGGTCAGGTGAGCAAGCTGTGGGGTGGCCGTTTTACGAAGCAGACCAACCGTTTAGTTGAGGAGTATACCGCCTCCATCGGGTTTGACAAGGCATTGGCGGAGGAGGATGTGCAAGGGAGTCTCGCCCATGTGACCATGCTGGGCAAATGCGGGATCTTGCCGGAAGAGGATGTTGAGAAGATCAAGGAAGGCCTGCATCAGGTCCTGCTGAAGATTCGCCGCGGCGAGATGGAATATTCCGTGTCGGACGAAGACATCCATATGAACATTGAGAAGCAACTGATCGACGAGGTGGGGCCGGTTGGCGGGAAGCTGCACACCGGGCGCAGCCGCAACGACCAGGTAGCGACGGACATGCACCTTTACCTGCGCAAGCGGGTGGTCGAATTCGTGGGCCTGTTGCAGGAACTGCAGGAGGCGCTGCTGGGACAAGCCAAAGCGAACCTCGACACGATTGTGCCGGGCTACACCCATCTGCAGCGGGCGCAGCCGATCCTGTTCGCCCATCATTTGCTGGCGTACGTGTCGATGTTCCAACGCGATATCGAGCGCCTGCAGGACAGCTACAAGCGGATCAATGTGCTGCCGCTGGGCGCGGGGGCACTGGCCGGCACGACGTTCCCGATCGACCGCCATTTTGTAGCCGAGCAGCTGCATTTTGACGGGGTGTATGAAAACAGTCTGGATGCCGTGAGCGACCGTGACTTTATCGTCGAGTTTCTCGCCAACGCCTCCATTCTGATGATGCACCTCTCACGTCTCAGCGAGGAGCTGGTCCTGTGGAGCAGCACCGAATTCCGCTTTATCGAACTGGACGATGCGTTTTGCACCGGCAGCAGCATTATGCCGCAGAAGAAAAACCCGGACGTCCCGGAGCTGGTCCGCGGCAAAACCGGCCGGGTCTACGGCAACCTGATGGGCCTGTTAACCGTACTGAAGTCACTGCCGCTGGCGTACAACAAGGACATGCAGGAGGACAAGGAAGGCATGTTCGACACCGTCGCCACGCTGCAAGGAGCGCTGCAGCTGTTCGCGCCGATGATCGCCACGATGAAGGTGAACAAGGAGCGGATGCGCGAAGCGGTCAACCAGGACTTCTCCAACGCCACCGACATTGCCGACTTCCTGGCAAGCAAGGGTCTGCCGTTCCGTCAGGCGCACGAAGTTATCGGCAAAACCGTCCTATACTGCATCCAAAATGGCAAATACCTGCTGGATCTGACGTTAGACGAGTTCAAGCAGTTTTCGCCATTGTTTGACGAAACCATTTATGACGTGCTGCAGCCGGAGACTGTCGTGAATGCCCGCAACGTGTATGGCGGGACAGCGACCGCTCAAGTGACGGCCGCCATTGAACGTGCAGAGAGCAAGCTGGAAGCGGGCCGCCAATGGACGCAAGAGTATCTGGAAAAAAGTAAATAAGCGATTAGCCAATTCGCAGGCAGAGCTCGGAGACAGCCTTCGTCGATAGACGAACGGCTGTTTTTTTATTTACCTTGCTTCGACGCCCTCGAGAGGGCGTCTTCTGTACATTTTGAATTTTATGGAAATTACATGAAAATTTCAGAAAACCCTAAAGAATTCGTCGTTTTTTGTCGAAATATAGTAATAACTTATCTTGCCAAGCCTTTTATTTTGGTGCATTGACTCAGACTGAAGCAACATTGGCGCGGTTTTGTAGTTGATCAACCCTTGGCAGACAACAAGAAGCACAGGATGCCCATTACAAAATAAAAGGAGAAGAACGACGATGAAAAAAAGATGGATGCAGATTCGACAATTGTTGGAGGTCCGTACACTACGCAACCGGATGCTCATCATTTTTGCCGTATTGCTGGCGGTCCCTAATCTGGCGACCTCTTACTCCAGCTATACCCGCGCCAGCGAACAGTTACATGAACAAATGGATGACAACACCCGATCGAGCGTAAATCTGTTGAATGATACGATTAACCATATCGTGGAGGCAGAGGTTCGTAACGTGGAGCAGCTGGTGCAGCAAATCGATTCCGCCCAGGTGGATGCCAAATCTCCGGAGCTGCGACAACTTATTGATCTGTACGTAGAAAAACATCCAGAGCTAGAGAATCTGGTGGTTGGCAATCAGAACGGAGCGTGGATGAAAGCCCCCGATCCTGGCAAACAGGACTATGACCCGCGCAAACGGGATTGGTATATCACCTCCATGGAAAACCCGGAGGAAACCGTAATCATCGATCCATTTGTATCGGCGACGACCGGCAATTTTAATCTTTATATCAGCCGCGCGTTAAAAGACCATCAAGGAGCGATCACGGTCGCCCTGGACCTGGCAAAACTGAATGCGGACGTCAGCAGCATTCACTTGGGGGAACGCGGGTATATTTATATCTTGGACCGTTCGAACAAGTTCGTCTCACATCCGACCAAAACGGTTGGTGAAGAGGCTTCAGGTGAACATCTGGCGAAAATCCATGAGGCGGAATCGGGCTATTTGACGTATACCGATCCAGAAACCGGGAAGGAAGAAAGCGCGTTTTTTACGACCAACCCACTGACCGGGTTTAAAATCGTTGGGGTTCTGGATGTGCAGGAATTCCGCGACGCCTCAAAGCCAGTCATGTGGACTTCCCTCATTGTCCTGGCTGTCTCAATGATCGTTGCGGGCATCCTGCTCATCATCGTGATCTTGAGCATCACGCGCCCGATCGAGCGGCTTAACCGTTCGGCCAAACGGGTGAGTGAAGGTTACTTGAACGAGGATGTAGCCACGAAGCGTAAGGACGAGATCGGTGAACTGACCGCGAACTATAACAGCATGTTGGCTTCCCTGCGGGGAATGGTGCGGGAGATGTCCGAAACGGCCAGCCAACTAGCAGCTTCAAGCGAAGAATTTACTGCAGGAACGGAGCAGAATGCCAAGGCAGTGGAGCATGTCGCCCAGCTAGCCTCGGTCGCTTCGGATCATGCGGAGAAACAAGCGGCCGCTTCATTAGACAGCGCCAAGACGATGGATGAAATGTCCCAAGGCATCCGGAAAATCGCGGACGCGTCCGGTCTCATCGTTGAGTCGTCGTTGCAAACGGTAGAGGATGTCCGGGAGGGCAGCGGGAAGGTGAACCTCGTCGGATTGCAAATGGAAGAGATTCGCCGGTCGACGCTGGAATCGGCGGAGATCCTGCATCAGATGAATGAGCTCAGCGGACAGGTTGCCGGAATGAGCAGCGCGATTACGGAGATTGCCAACCAAACCAATCTGCTGGCGCTAAATGCAGCGATCGAAGCGGCGCGTGCCGGCGAGGAAGGACGCGGCTTCGCCGTGGTAGCGGGCGAAGTGCGTAAATTGGCGGAGCAGTCCGGAGCGACGGCGGAATTGATTCAACGGACCATCGGGCAGATGACCGAACTTACGAGCAAAGCCTATGAAGTGATGAATCATAAGGTGAATACGAATGTCGAGCGAGGAAGAGCCGTGACAGAGGAAGCGCAAACGGCTTTCCAAGCGATCGAGCGGTCGACGCAGCGGATTTCGGAGCAAATTCACGAAGTGTCGGCCATTACGCAACAAATGTCAGCGAGTGCTGATCAAATCGCTCACGCGGTCGAACAAATCGCGGCGACCTCGGCCAGCAGCATGGAGGGCTTGCAAGAGGTGACGGCCGCAACCCAGGAACAGCTGGCGTCGATGGAGGAGATCTCTTCCGCATCGGAAGGCTTGGCTCGAATGGCAGCGGATATGCATGCTCAGATCGACCGGTTTAAGCTCTAAAGGGATAAACATCGAATCAATGCAGTTCATGCCCCTAGTCACAGTTCGTGGCGAAGGGGCATTTTTTGCCGGATTTCCACCCCGGGCCGGGCGCATAAATCCGCCCCGAGACGGATGGAGAAGACCAAAGGGTCGATTAAGATGAATAGCAGCAACGACTTGGATCGATCTCCATTCACGCCTGCTTTACAACGTAACAATGTTATGTTACGCTGTTTGTGCAATGAAAGGAGCATGACAATGAATGAGGATTTGATTTCCAAGAAGGAATTGCTGGATCTGACGGGCATTTCATATGGACAGTTGTATCGCTGGAAGCGCAAGAACCTGATCCCGGAGCAGTGGTTTATCCGCAAATCGTCTTTTACCGGGCAGGAAACGTATTTTCCAAGGGAAAAAATCCTGCAGCGCATTGACCGCATTCTGGGCATGAAGGATGATTTATCGCTGGATGCTCTGGCGGACGTCTTCTCGGGGAGTCCGAAGGATATCCGTTTAAGCGCAGGCGAACTTTTGGAACGAAACATTGTTACATCAACATCATTGAACTTATATATGGAGACCACAGAGAAGAAAGAGGCGCAGCCGAACTTTGGCTTCGATCAGATGTTGATCGTCTACGTGCTCGACAAGCTGCTGCAAAGCGGGGATATTTCCCTGGAGGAAGGGCGTTTATTAGTTCAGGCGCTCGAGGATCATTTACCGGGCTTGGCCGGGCAGGAATGCGGCGTGCATCTCATCCGTAAAATGGGGGTAGCCGCTTTTATCCTGGTGCCGGGGGATGGAGACATCTATGTAGACCGCAGTGTCCGGACGATCGTTCGGTTATCGCTGGCGCGCTGTACAGAGGAATTAAAACTTTTAGTGAGCGGGAGTGAAGGATAATGGCAGAACGAAGTGTTAAGGATTTGAAAATTAACGGCGTAGGTCAGGCATCCGGCGGCGCGTACCGTGAAATCCAAGCCGAGGGCATTGCTAGGCTGAACGGAGACATTACGTGCGAGGCGCTTACTGCCAATGGAACGCTGAAAATCAAAGGAACGATCCATGCGGACGAATTCAGCCTCAACGGCACCGGTTCCTCGGATGGGTTGCTGGAGGGCGGCAAATTCGAGTTGGATGGGATGTTTAAAGTCGGCAACGATGTACGATGCAACTCGCTGCATGTCCGGGGGATGCTCCAAGCCAGGGGCTCTGTGATCGGAGAAACGGCCAAGGTGGACGGTGCATTAAAGCTGGAAGGCAATGCCGAATTTGAAACCGCGGAGGTATACGGCCAAATTCAGGTTGGCGGGATGCTGAATGCGGGTACGCTGAAGCTTGACTTGGAAGGCCCTTGCCATGCCAAGGAAATCGGCGGGGAACAGATCGTAGTCCGCCAACGCAAAGGCAAACGACTGCTGGACTATATCTCCCCGCTGTGGGCTTCCCGGTTAACGGCCGATGTGATCGAGGGCGATGACATACGGGTAGAGGGGACGAAAGCCGAAGTGGTACGCGGCAACTCGGTAGTGATTGGACCGGACTGCGAGATTGGCCGCGTGGAGTATAAGGAACACTATGAGGTTTCGCCGCAGGCTTCGGTCGGGCACGCGGAACAGAAATAAAACGAAGGATCACGAAGGAGGGATTGGGGATGGCTGAACAAGTCATGCAAGACCGCAGCGCCGATTTGAAAATCGTCGGCAACGGGACGTCAAACGGCGGGTTTTTTAATAAAGTCAAAATTGTCGGCGAAGGCGAAATCAACGGAGATGTAGATTGTCGCAGCTTAAGTTGCACGGGGACGCTGGAGGTTGACGGAGGCTTGCGTACCGAGACCGTCAAGGCGACAGGTACGATTGCAGTCACCGGACCGATGCGCGGAGAAGAGCTGAACCTCACCGGCACCCTTAACGTCCGGGGCAGCCTTCAAGCCGGCAAAGCCAAGCTGAATGGGGAAATCCGCATCGATGGCGGCATCGCAGGGGAGGAGATCGGGCTGTTCGGAAGCTGCGAGTTGAACGGCGACTGCCAAGCCGAGCGGTTACGCCTGAGAGGGTCCGTGCAAACCCAAGGTACGATCAACGCCGAGCGAGTGGAGCTTGCGATGTTCGGCCGTAGTGAGGCCGGTGAAATCGTCGGCGGGCAAATCCGCATCGCCCCGCACCCCACGTGGAAGTGGGTGTCGTTGTTTAAGCCCTGGGGGACACCAGCGCTGCAGGCGAAGATGATTGAAGGGGATGTCATTCGCATGGAAAATACCGTAGCCGATGTCGTGCGCGGCGGGGATGTCTTCATTGGTCCCGGCTGCCGGATCCGGCTCGTGGAATATACAACACATTATCATCAAGACCCGCACGCAGAGGTGGGGGAGCACTTGAATGTTTGGAGGAATGAATAAGGATGAACGCGCAAAAAAGCGGCCGTCTCGGCTTCGTTGTTGCCGGTTTGCTGCTCGGCATCTTAATGTCCGCCATGGACAATACGATCGTGTCCACGGCGATGGCCACCATCGTGTCTGAGCTGGGCGGCCTGGATAAATACGTATGGGTGACCTCCGCGTACATGGTCGCGGAAATGGCAGCGATGCCGATTTTCGGCAAGCTGTCCGATATGTATGGACGTAAACGGTTTTTTGTTTTTGGCATCGCCATGTTCCTGCTAGGGTCTGTGCTCTGCGGTACGGCTGACACCATCGTGCAGCTTAGCATCTACCGAGCGATCCAGGGGATCGGGGGCGGAGCGCTGATGCCAATCGCTTTTGCCATCGTGTTTGATGTGTTCCCGGTGGAGAAACGCGGCGCCATGGGCGGTTTGTTTGGCGCAGTATTTGGGATCTCCAGCCTGGCCGGTCCGCTGCTTGGGGCGTTTATTACCGACCATCTGAACTGGCGCTGGAATTTCTACATCAATATCCCGCTTGGGATCGTCGCTTTGATCCTGATCTTGGCTTTTTACCGGGAATCGGCCGTTCACTCCAAGCAACGCATCGATTGGTGGGGTGCAGTGACCTTGATTGGTGCGGTGGTTGCCCTGATGTTTGCGTTGGAACTGGGCGGGCAACTGTACGCCTGGGACTCTGGGCAGATTCTTGGACTGTTCGCGGCATTTGCCGTCTTGTTCACGATTTTCCTGCTGGTGGAACGTAAAGCAGAGGAGCCGATCGTTTCCTTCGCAATGTTCCGGAAGCGGCTGTTTGCCAGCAGCAATCTCGCCGGGTTGTTCTACGGCGCGGCCTTTATCGCAGCTTCGGTGTACATTCCCTTGTTCGTACAAGGGGTCACGGGCGGTACAGCTACCAATTCCGGCTTGATCCTGCTGCCGATGACGCTGAGCTCTGTAGTTGCTTCCCAAGTCGGGGGCTTTCTCGTGCAGCGCACCAGCTTCCGTAACGTGATGATCTTATCGGCTGTTATTTTTATCGTGGGGATTGCATTGCTGGCGACAATTACGCCGGACACGACCAAGACGTTGCTGTCGATTTATATGGCCACCGCAGGTTTTGGCGTCGGGTTCTCCTTCTCTGTACTGGGGATGTCGGCCATTCAGGACTTTGGGCCTTCGCAGCGGGGAGCCGCCAGCTCGACGATGTCGTTCATTCGCTCGCTGGGGATGACGGTGGGGATTACCATATTTGGGATCGTGCAGCGCAATCTGTTTGCGAACCGATTAAGCGAATCGTTATCCGCTATGGGCGGCGGAGCCGAAGGGCTGCCATCCATGGACGATCCGCGGACCCTGCTGGCTTCCGAAGCGCGTAAAGCCATTCCGGCACCGGTTCTGGAGCAGATCGTCGCGGATCTATCGAAGTCGATCACGACGATGTTTTGGTGGACGCTGGTGCCGGCTGTGCTGGCTTTGATCACGGTATGTTTTATGGGCAACGCCAAAATGAGAGCGTATGGGGCCGAAGCGGCCGGTCGTAACGAAGCGAAGCCGGCGGTCTCGGAGTAAGTTTTTTTCGAAAAAGAAGGTAATCAAAGAAACATTTGACATCCCTCCAGGAAATATGGATAATCTATAGTTTATCCTGAGCAATAATGAGGTGTTTACGTGAAAAGTAACGAGTCACAGGCTTTGCCTGCTTCCGGGAGCTTGTTCCGGAATCGGTTCTACCAGACAATCCTGATCTCTAACCTGTTCTTGCAGATTGGAATCTGGGTCCGCAATTTTGCGATTCTGATGTTCGTCACATACCAGACCAATAACGATCCGCTTGCGATCTCGCTCATTTCCGTCGTGGAGTTTGCCCCGATCTTCGTGTTCTCCTTCATCGGTGGGGCGTTTGCGGATCGATGGAAGCCGAAGCGGACGATGATCTGGTGCGACTTCCTGTCCGCCGTCTCGGTCTTCGCCGTGCTGCTGACGTTGCTGTACGGTTCGTGGGAAACGGTCTATTTTGCGACCTTTATCTCGGCGATTCTGTCGCAGTTCTCGCAACCGTCGGTCATGAAGCTGTTCAAGCAGCATGTCCATCCGGATAAAGTGCAACAAGGGATGGCGTTGTTCCAGTCGTTGGTCGCTATTTTCATGGTGATTGGGCCTTCGCTGGGGATTTACTCCTATCACCAATTTGGGATTTACATCTCGATTGGCGTGATGGGCGTGGCTTTCCTGATCTCTGCTTTGGTGCTATTCCGGCTTCCGGCGGACGTAGAGCTAGAGCAAAAACAAGAGAAAACCTCGAATATCCGCAAGGAACTGGCGGATGGCTTCCGCTATGTATGGCGGAGTCCTGTGCTGAAGGTGCTGGGCGCCACGTTTGCCATCGCCGGCTTCTCGGTCGGGATTATCCAAACTCTGGGATTGTTTGTCGTCACTGAACGTTTGGGTCAGCCTAAGGAATTCCTGCAATTTTTGCTGGCGGTGAACGGGGTTGCGATGCTGATTGGCGGCGGTGTGATTATGGGCTTAGCTAAAAAGATCCCGCCCCAAATGCTCCTAGCCTTCGGGATGGCGGTCAGCGCCGTCTGTATCGTGGGGATGGGGCTGTCGACCAGCGTTCCGTTGACGTTGGCGTTGCAGTTCCTGAACGGCTTGACGTTCCCTTGCATCCAGATCGGGATCAACACGATGATCCTGCAATGGACGGAGCAATCCTATGTCGGTCGCGTCAATGGTGTACTCAGCCCGATGTTCATGGGCATGATGGTCATCATGATGTCGGTGTCCGGCGTGTTGAAAAAGTTCTTTCCGCTCGTCAGCATTTACGCCGTATCCGGCATCATCATGCTGCTAGGCGCGATGATCCTGGTGCCGATCTTCAAGCACAAGCCGGCGGCGCAGCCGCAGCCGCAGCTGGAAGGACAGCCAACGAGCTGAGGTTGGCAGTAAAGCAAAAAGCTGTCCCCATGGGGCCTATGAGAGGTCCTCGGGGACAGCTTTTTTGCGTTGCGGGGCTTGGGGCTGTTTTTATCGTGCGTCGACATATCCCTTGCGCCCGGCGGCGTAGCCAAAGAGGGCGGTTAACATCGACACGCCCGTGATCACGGCAAGCGGGGTGTCCCAGTTGCCGCTGAGATCGTGGAGATAGCCAAATAGCGTTGGCCCAAACGCGGCCAATATGTAACCGATGGATTGCGCCATGCCCGACAGGGCGTTGGCTTGCTCCGTCGTGCGTGAGCGCAGCGAGAAGAAAACGATGGCTAGGCCAAAGGTGGAGCCGGCACCAATCCCAAGCAAGAGGATGAAGAGTGGGGCCAGCGCGACCGATCCGGCCCAGATGCCGCCGAAGCCAATTACGCATAACGCGGCAGTGGCGGCAGTCATCCACTTCTGGCTGTCCGACCGCGCGGCGTACAGCGGCATCAGGAACGAGCCGGCCATACTGATCAACTGCATCATTGATAACATCCAGCCGGCTTGTTCGGCGCTCATCCCGCGCTCCTGCAGAATGTCCGGCAGCCACGAAATGCTGACGTAAAACAGGATCGACTGGAAGCCCATAAACATCGTCACCAGCCAGGCAACCCGTGAACGCCAAATACGAAGGCGCGGGCCGGAAGCTTGGCTCAGATCGGACTGCGGGCGTGCCGTAGTGTTGGTTACTTCACCCTCCGGGGTGGCGGAGCGGCCCGCAACGGTTGCTTTGTTCAGGTTCTGGCCAGCTTCGGTGCGTTTTGGCAACAGCGGCAGCCAGACCAAGCTGGCAATCGCCGTCAACACCACCCAAATGGTTAATGCGCCACGCCACCCCAGTGGACCTTGGGACAGCGGTACACTGATCCCGGAGGAAATCGCCGCCCAGAAAGTCAAGCACGTGGTGAACAGGCTGGTCATCAAACCGACTTGCTTCGGGAAGTCGCGTTTGATCAACCCAGGCAGCAGCACGTTACAGACCGCGATCGCGATGCCGATCAACGCGGTGCCGGCAAACAGCGCAGCAACGGACGGCAGAGAGCGGACGAGGATGCCGCCGGTCATCAGGACCATGCTGTAGAACAGCGTCCGCTCGATCCCAAGCTTTGCGGACAAGCCGGGTGCAGCCAGCGCAAACACCGCGAAGGCGATCAGCGGCAGTGTCGTCAGCATGCCCGACATCGCGTGCGACAAGCCCGTGGCCGCCTCGATTTCGCCAATGAGGGCGCCTACACCGGTGATGGGCGACCGCAAGGCGGCGGCGGTCAGGAGCACGGCGGTTACCAGCAGCCAAACAGAAGCGCTGCGCGTCTGATTTAAGGCTGGGGTAGAGGCAGATGCGATCGTTTTATTCATAATATTAAGGAAGCCTCCTTCTTACATAGCGATTTCGGCAACAAGGATAGATTAGTTCGAAGCTTGATACCCTAGTTTGGAGACGCCGCGAAATATTTTATGCAGTAAATTTATTGTGAACGTTGCGGCAGGTCTCAGATGCAGTCCAGTATACTTCAAGTTTACATCGTGCGGCAAATTTTGGGTGATTGGTCACCTGTTCCAGTTGGAGAAGTATATGGAAGAATATGGCGAGCATGTGGTATAATAATGAGTAAATCACAAAACAAATATAGAGCCGTGAAGCACACGCCTTTTGTTGTTGGACGATGTAGTTGTCTCGTCCGTCGACGGAAGGCGTTTTATTTTTCCATTGGAGGAGGTTGGTTGGATGGGATTTCAGGAGACGTATGCGCAGTGGATCAGCGATCATTTGGGACGCCGGCAAGGGGAGAGAGAACGAAGATTGAGGGAGGGGCATGGGTATGCGGAAAAGGCATTTGTCGAAAAAGTGTGGTGGCCCGCTTTCGGGCATTTTCGGCAGCTTCATCCTGAATATGAGGTGACCGATTTTAAAGACGGATACCGCTATCTTGACTTTGCTTACCTACGTTCCGGAATTAAGCTTGCCATTGAAATCGACGGATATGGCCCGCATCTGCGCGGGATCAGCCGGGATCGCTTCTCCGACCAATGTCGGCGGCAAAACGACTTGATTCTGGATGGTTGGAAGGTGCTGCGATTTACATACGATGACGTCAGCGAGAACCCGCGTTACTGTCAGCAAACATTGCAGCAGTTTATGGGAAGGTGGCTGGGGGAGGCGGATTCTTTGTTGCAGGCCAACTACCATGAGAGGGAGCTGATTCGTCAGTTCCTTCGCGCGGGGAGACCTTTAACACCGGGGGACATCTGTCACATGATGGGAGTGGAAAGCAAAACAGCTCGCAAATGGCTAAGACAACTGTCTGAGAAACAGTGGATCCAACCTGCCAGCGGCAGCGTACGCGTTCGTTCCTATCGACTTTCGCTCGACGCCGAGCGGCTTCTTTTGTAATTTGCGAGGAGAATAGCGCCCTTTTATGGTCTTATTTGACTCTCCCAGACAATTTCCGGGGAAATAACGGTAAAAAATGTCCTTATAATTGAGGAAACGTCGCAATCAGCGTGAGTTTGGGCTTCCTATCGTAAAATAACGCCACAATTTTCCCTTATTTCTGTGAAGTGGCATGAAATTGACGAAATAGCGCCTATTTTTACCGCTATCGCTGGGATCGAGGAGGAAGGGAGAGGGAGATTGGCTCCTCCCCGCGATTCTCATCGAAAATTCGGCCCAGTTACGCCGTCCTCCAAGATCTGTTTGGGTAGGCGTTCCGAAGAGGTGTTGCCGCTGGAATTGCCCGATCCACCCGTGCCACCTTGGCCCCCAGCCCCTGCACCACCGCTGTTACTACCGCTGTTACGACTCCCGTTGCTCCCGCGGTTGCTGCCGCCACTACCCGAACCCCCGCCTTTGCTGCTCCCGGTCGAACCAGCCTTGACCTCACGCACCGCGATTACGTTTGGTTGCGCCGGATACGTGTCTTTGGAGAGCAACGTGCGCTCGACCGTCTGGCCGTCCACTTTCTTGATACGGTACGTCTCGACGACATATCCCTGCTTCCCACGCACGAGCACTTGTTGACTTCCGGCAGGCAAGGATCGGTTTATCACATATTTGTTTGGCGGGGAAATGACCTCAGTTGTACGGGATTCAAGCGAGTAACTCACGTTCTCCGGCATATCGCCAAAAAGCTTAACGGTCAGTTGGCCGTTTTTCACCTCGGCGCGGATGAGGAGATGGTGGCCGGAGGTGTTTTTGAAACGGAAATTGATGTAGCCTTTGGCGAACGTGGCGTCCTGGCCTTTGGGCAAGTATCTGACCGGCAGGGAGTGATTGCGCCGCTCCACGATCGTTAGCCCGGCACGAACCGCCGCATTGTAGAGCGTACTCGAGACCTGGCAAATGCCGCCTCCTACCCCAGGGGTCAGCCGCCCTCCAAAAATGACTGGCGCCTCCCGGAAGCCGTACGTCTTCTCCGCATATTCAATGACTTCACCATAGTCGAAAATTTCGTCCGGAGCCAGTACCATCCCGTCGATGCTGCGAGCCGCCGCGTCCACGTTATGCACCCGCCCGGCCCCGCTAGTCATCAGGCTCGTGGAGAACTGGACGATTTTTCGGCGGATGCCTTCTTTTTTCAGCCGTTCCACCGTGATTTCAGGCTCTACTGTCTTGAGCGGCACGGTAAATTGAAAGGTGGGAAGCTGCTTCGACAACGCGTTTGGGGTTGGTTCATGCCATGAATTTTTCTCCAAACGGCGTACTTCTTCTCCAAGCTGCTTCGGCACCATCTCCAACAAACGGTCCCAGTCGATGCGCTGCACGGCCGTTCCCGGCAAATAGCGAATTTGGTCTTGAGGAGTAATCGTCCGCACAGCGTTCACCGGGGAGCCGAATCGATTCTTTTCCCATTCAGGGGAAAACACCGTCTGCAGCTTCTGCGGATCGAAGGTGATGGTGAGCGTCCACTGCCGATGAAAACTTCTTCTCGCCACTCCTCGTTCCCATAAGGAGCCCTCTTCCAGCCGTTGCACCTCTTCGCGAAAAGCTTCTGCATCAAACGTAACCCCGGCTTCCGCCCAGGTGAGGGTTTTCGTGCTGCCGTCGACCGTAAACACAGCTTGCTTCCGGTTTAATGCGGCGATCTCCTGGTCAAGGAGCCGCAGAGCTTCATCGCGCTGGCGCCGGCCCAGATCCAATCCGGCCACGACCGTGCCCGAAGGCAAGGTGTCCTGCGAGACATAGAGTGCGAGCGCTCCCCAACTTGCGGCGCCGAGAAGCCCAACGCAGAGTAATATAGCTGCCAAATGTTTCTTTTTCATAGCCGTCTCCTTTAGGGGAAGCCCTTGAGATTCATAGAAAAGAACCTTGTACAACCATATGTATGATCAAACGGCTGGAAACTTTCGGGTACTCAAGTGGTAACATCTTTGTTACAATAAATATCGGACTTCAAGGAATTTCCTCAACTTTTAAAGGATTTGGCTGGAACATGTCGAATGTAAGATAGGGCCACCTATAGAAACGGAATCATAGATTTAGGACGTGATCAAGTGATAGAAATGCAGGATGTCTGGAAGACGTATCCGAATGGTACCCACGCCCTTAAAGGCGTTTCGGTCAAGATCGACCGTAATGAATTCGTGTATCTGGTTGGTCCCTCCGGCGCAGGGAAATCGACTTTCATGAAACTGATTTACCGGGAAGAAGTGCCCACTAAGGGGCAGATTTCCGTTAACGGCTTTAACATTGGCAAGCTAAAACCTCGCAAAATTCCCTATGTGCGCCGAAATATCGGGGTGATTTTCCAAGACTTTCGGCTGCTTCCGAAGCTGACGGCTTACGAGAACGTGGCTTTTGCTTTGGAGGTGATCGAAGCCCCGAAGAAGATCATCAAGAAACGCGTGATGGAAGTGCTCGACCTGGTCGGGCTGAAAAATAAAGCGGGTCGCGATCCTTCCCAACTATCCGGCGGAGAGCAACAGCGGGTGGCGATTGCCCGGGCGATCGTCAATAATCCGTCCGTCATTATTGCGGACGAGCCCACGGGGAACCTCGATCCTGAGACCTCCTGGGGGATTATGCAGCTGCTGGACGAAATCAACTTCCGCGGCACCACCATCGTTATGGCTACCCACAATAAAGAGATTGTAAATACGATGCGCAAACGCGTCATCGCGATTGAACACGGCAATATCGTGCGAGACCAGCTGAGAGGGGAATATGGTTATGACTATTAGCACCTTCTTGCGGCATTTGCGGGAAGGCGCAAAGAGCGTGTTCCGCAACGGTTGGATGTCGGTGGCGTCCATCACCTCGATCATCGTATCGTTGCTGATCTTAGGCGTGTTCACCTTGCTTGTGCTGAACGTCAATGCGTTTGCCGATGAGGCGGACAGCCAGGTACAGATCAAGGCTTACCTAAACTCAGATGTGTCTGAAGCCCTGCGCGACCAGATCTATAACGAGATCGGCTCGATGGAAGAAGTCAGCAAAGTAAAGCTGATCCCCAAAGCCGAAGGCCTAAAGGATTTCCGGGAGAAGCTCGGCGAGGAAGGCAAGGACCTGCTGGAAGGGTACGATGAGACGACGAACCCGATTCCTGACACGTTTGAGGTTCAGGTGATTGAACCCACTACGGTGCCTTACGTAGCCAGCAAAATCAATGCCCTGAACGATAAATACGAGGAGAAGCCGATCTATAAAGTCAATTACGGACAAGGTACGGTGGAAAAATTGTTCAAAATCACCCGGGCGATCCGCAATATCGGCTTTGCTTTTGTGGCTGGCCTTGCCCTGATGGCGATGTTCCTCATCTCCAATACGATCCGGGTGACGATCTTAGCCCGCCGCCGCGAGATTGGCATCATGAAGCTGGTTGGCGCGACGAATACCTTTATTCGTTGGCCTTTCTTCGTAGAAGGCGCCTTAATAGGTCTGATCGGTTCCCTGATCACCGTAGGCGTGCTGTTCTTTAGTTACAACGAGCTGGTGACATCGGTCAAATCCGACGTGACGCTGGCCATTCAGCTGGTACCGCTCCAAGAAATCGGTCTGGAACTAGGCGGATTGCTTGTCGGCTTAGGACTTTTGATTGGCATTTGGGGAAGTACGATGTCGATTCGGAAGTTTTTGAAGGTGTAACGGAATTAAGGAAGCGAAGGAAACGAGCCGATACATTGTTATATCTACAAAAGTCGGAATTTTTAATTACCTTTTAAGAAGGATGGGGAAACGAAGTTGAAGAAATGGATAACCACACTCACCGTTGTCGCATTAGCCGCTTTGATTTTCCAACCTACTGAAGGCTTCGCCAAGACCAAAACCATCAGCCAGATCGACAAAGAGCTGAAGCAGCTTCAGGAGCAGGCTAAGCAGGCCAAAGCGCAGCAGGAGAAAGCCGAGAATCAGAAGCAGGAAGCACAGCATTACGTCAATAAAAATACCAATTATCTGAAACAATTAATGAGTCAGATTGAGGTCGTGAGCAACGAGTTAACGCAAATTTCACTCGAAATTGAGAAAACGGAAGAGGATTTGCGCGAAACTGCGGAAAAATTGGACGAGACCCAAGCGAGAATTGAAGAGCGGTCCCACTTGCTCGACACCCGCGTTCGGTTGATGTATACGGATGGCGTCGTTTCCTATTTGGACGTGCTGCTGTCCTCCACCAGCTTTACCGATTTTCTTGAGCGGGCGGACTCCCTGCAGGCGATTGCCAATCAGGACCATATCCTGCTGGATGAGCATAAACGGGACAAGGAACTGATCGTGCAGCAGCAGAAGCAGCTGGAGCAGGATTATGCAAAAGTGAAGCAGCTTTATGCGGATGCCGAGTCACGTAAGAGCGATCTGGAAGCTAAGGAGATCGAGAAGCAGCAGCTGATCGCGAAATACAACGCTGACATCGAGGAATCCGAAGATATCAGCGAGGAGCAAGAAGCGCTCCTGGTTGAGTTGGCGAAGAAACGGTCGGCGCTTGAGCAAGAGAAGAACAAGCTGAAGGCTGCTCAGGTATACAAATATAAGAAGAGTTCTTCCGGATCCGGCGGATTTAAGGGCAACGGCGGTTCGTTTGGATTGCCGGTGGATGGCGCCCGAATCTCCTCTGGATACGGTTCACGAATCCATCCGATTACCGGCGTGAAGAAAATGCATACCGGTGTGGATTTCGCCGTTGCCCAAGGGACGGATATCCATGCGGCGGAGGATGGCGTCGTCATCGTTGCAGAATGGTGGAGCGGTTACGGCAACACAGTAATCATCGACCACGGTGACAACGTATGGACGCTTTACGGCCATATCCGCAATGGCGGGATTAAGGTAGAGAAAGGCCAACACGTCAAGAAAGGCGAGAAAATTGCCGAAGTTGGAAGCACGGGCAACTCCACCGGCCCTCACTGCCATTTCGAAGTCCGGATCAACGGCAACCCAGTAGACCCGATGCCTTATTTGTAATAAAATAACTATAGTGTTCGAGCGAAAACGGATACCGCCTCTCTGGGGCAGGGTCCGTTTTCACCGTTAGATTGGGTTATTAGCACCGAGAAGGTTGGATGAAGCTAGAGGCTGAGTAGCGGAGCGTAGGCAAATCCTACGTGAGCAACGGAAGACTCGGCTGAATTCAAGATTCGACGTCGATTATGCTCCTTAGAAAGTGCTTCGTGATAAGAAGCCAATTTTAAATCCAACTTAAATTGTAAATATTTCTCATGGGTGGAACATATACTATGTGACGTTCAAATTCGGACGTGCCGGGCACGCCGCCCGGACATGTTCATTTTTCGGAGGCGGTGATCAAGGATGTTTAAAGGTCGTACGGTAGCCCTGCTCGTTGTCGCAGCCATGCTGGTCAGCAGCTTGTTGACGTTAACGCTGACGGGGGAATGGAGCTTTGCTGGAACGGGACCGCTGCGCAGCGGAAGTTTTGCCGACACGGCCAGCACCGGCTCGAAGCAAGACATCAAAAAAATCGAGACGGCGTTGCAGCTTGTCCAAAAAAACTACGTCGAGGACGTGGATACGAACAAGTTAATTGATGGTGCGATTGACGGGATGATGAATGCGCTGGAGGATCCATTCTCCTCATACATGGCCCCGGATACGGCGCAGCAATTCTCGGAGCAGATTGAGGGGTCTTTTACCGGAATTGGGGCAGAGGTGTCCATGGAGAACGGCAATGTCGTCGTTGTTTCCCCGATCAAGGGCTCTCCTGCAGAAAAAGCTGGCATTCAACCGAAGGATATCCTGTTGTCGGTGAACGGGGAGTCGTTTGAGGGCTTAAGCTTGAATGAGGCGGTGGCCAAAATTCGCGGCCCGAAAGGCACAACGGCTAAGGTGAAGGTTAAACGGGCGGGAGTTGCGGATACGCTGGAATTCGAGATCGTCCGTGATGACATTGCGCTGGAAACGGTCTATGCCGAGATGAAGGATGGCAAAATCGGGGTCATTACGGTGACCGAGTTTTCGTTGAATACGGCGGATCATTTCAAGAAAGAGCTGGAAAACCTTGAGAAACAGGGCATGAAGGGCTTGATCATCGATGTGCGTAACAACCCGGGCGGGGTGCTGGACGTCGTTGAGGCGATGTCGGAGCAGTTTGTGCCGAAGGGGAAAGCCATCGTCCAAATCGAGGATAAATATAAGCGTCGGCAGCAGTCGGTTTCCAAGGGAAGCGGCAAATCCTACCCGATCGCTGTGTTGACCAACAAGGGCAGTGCAAGCGCCTCGGAGATTTTGGCCGGAGCCCTGCAGGAATCCGCAGGAGCGAAGCTGGTCGGTGAAACGACTTACGGCAAAGGAACGGTGCAATCCAGCTATAGTCAGGAAATGGGCGACGGCAGCATGCTGAAGATCACCATCGCCAAGTGGCTGACGCCAAACGGCGAATGGATTCATAAGAAGGGGATCAAGCCGGATGTTGAGGTGTCCCAGCCGGACTATTTTACGGTAGCTCCGATCAATAAGGAAAAAACGTACAAATACGATATGCTCGGTGAGGATATCAAAAGCGCCCAAACGATGCTGGACGGACTCGGATACAATCCGGGCCGGAAGGACGGTTATTTCGATAAAAACACCGAGAAGGCGCTGAAAAAGTTCCAAACAGACCAGAAGCTTACGGCAAACGGTGTGCTGGACGCGAAAACCGCCGAGGCTTTGGAAGCCAGCATCATCCAACAAATCCGCGATCCGAAAAACGACATGCAGTTAAATCGTGCGCTGGAGATCATGCGGAAGGAAATTGCGAAGTGAATGTCGAATCCCTTAGAGGGCTGATGTGCGGCCCTCTTTTTTGCTGAATTTCGTTGGAGTACATAGGTAAACCGATCATTACTCCTAGGGCAAGATGACAAGCTTGAACTTATACACCAAAAAAGGAGCGTGAATACCTCTTGGATCTCATTCTGGAAGGATTGTGGAGTCTGGCGGAAGCAGGGGCGCAGCTATTGCTGCAGCCGTTCTACTATATCTCGATCATCGTCATCCTGCTGCTCTATCGCAGACAGGTTGTGCTGGAACGCCGTCTGTTTCATGTTCGCCTGCACAGATGGGGCTTGCAGACTTGGCGAACCGCTCTTGGCGGGCTGCTGGCGGGGCTGGCGGTTTCCGTCGTCTTCGTCTTCCTCGGAATGAATCTGACGATGGAGGGAATTCTCTGCCTTTGGGTGGTTACGCTGGTGCTGATGCTGTTCCGCATCCGCTATTTGTGTCTCGCTTACGCCGTGGGCTTGCTGGGGGTACTCCAGTTTGTATTCAATCTGATCCCGGATACGGCAGGGGTTGCGGTTCTGAGCGACGTCGTTCGCGTCATTCGGGAGCTGGATATTCCGGCATTGCTTTGTCTGGTCGGCCTGCTGCATTTGGCCGAGGGACTGTTGGTCCGGTGGCAGGGCGCTTCGTTTGCGGGGCCGTTGTTTTTTGAAGGCAAACGGGGCAAGCTGATCGGCGGGTATCAAATGCAAAGCTTGTGGCCGGTGCCGCTGTTCCTGCTCGTCCCGGCGCAGACGTTGGGCGGGGTCCTGCCGTGGACGCCATTGTTTGGCGGGGAAGCATGGCAAGACGGCTTTAGCCTGATGGGGCTGCCGATCGTGCTCGGATTTTCGGAGATGACGTTGGGGATGCTGCCTAAGGATAAGGCGCGCGTTTCGTCTGGTCGACTGCTGGGGTATGGTGCAGTCATTACCGTGCTGGCGCTGCTTGCGGCGTGGTGGAGCCCGCTGATGCTGGTGGCCGCAATCGCGGCGTTTGGGCTGCACGAAGCGTTGATTTGGCTGAGCCGCTATGAGGAGCAGCAGCGCAGCCCGATGTTTGTCCATCCGCAAGGGGGACTCAAGGTGCTCGCGGTGCTGCCGGGCAGTCCGGCGGAAGAGCTGGGCATCCGGGCCGGCGAGTCGATCGTGAAGGTCAACGGCATGCCGGTGCCCACGAAGGAAGATCTGCATGCGGCGCTGCGGATCAACCCGGCTTTTTGCAAGCTGGAGGTGCAGAATCTCGCGGGCGAGAGCAAATTCCTCCAGCGCGCCATCTACGCCGGCGATCACCACCAGCTCGGCGCGATTCTCGCGCCGGACGAGCTGGCGCCGGCGGCAGTAAGGCTGCAGCCGCTCTCGCTGCTGCAGCTGCTGC